>NZ_CP022189.1:0-197500 GCF_003111685.1 Alloyangia pacifica
CTGCATCGAGGCCTGCGAGGCTTTTGCCCACGCGGGCTACCCGATGTGCGAGGCGCTGCTGATCGTCGAGGTCGAGGGCTCGGAGGCCGAGATCGCCGAACAGCTCGAGAAAATCGTCGAAATTGCGAAGCGCCACAATCCGGTCGAGCTGCGCGAGGCGCGGGACGAGGACGAGGCGGGCCGCATCTGGCTCGGCCGCAAGTCCGCCTTCGGCGCCATGGGGCAGATCAACGACTACATGTGCCTCGACGGCACGATTCCCGTCTCCTCCCTGCCCCACGTGCTGCGCCGGATCGGCGAGATGTCGGAGGAGTTCGGCCTGAAGGTCGCCAATGTCTTCCACGCCGGCGACGGCAACATGCACCCGCTGATCCTCTTCAACGCCAACGAGGAAGGCCAGCTCGAGCTCTGCGAGCGCTTCGGGGCAGAGATCCTCAAGCTCTGCGTCGAGGTCGGCGGCTGCTTGACCGGCGAGCACGGCGTGGGGATCGAGAAACGCGACCTCATGCACACGCAATACCGACCCGCCGATCTCGAGGCGCAGATGGCGGTGAAGGACGTCTTCGATCCGCAGTGGCTGCTGAACCCTGCCAAGGTGTTCCCGCTGGACTCCTCGGAAAGCCGCCGGACCCTCGCCATCGCCGCTGAATGAAAGCGGCTGCACTCAGGACAGAGCAAGGGCGACGTCCCTGCGCACAGATCTACACGGGGGCTGTGCCTCCGCACCCCGGGATATTTGGACCTACAAGAACATGAGACCGACGAGCGAAGATGATCTGGCCGAGGCGATCCTTGGCACAAAGGGCGCGCTGTCGATCCGTGGCGGCGGCACCCGCCCGATTGGCACCGCAGAGGGCGCGCTTCTGGAAACCGGCGGCCTGTCGGGCGTGACGCTCTATGAGCCGGGCGCGTTGACGCTGGTGGCCAAGGCGGGCACCCCGCTTTCGGAGGTGGAGGCCGCGCTCGACGCCGAGGCCCAACGACTCGCCTTCGAGGTGCCGGACATGCGCGGCCTTCTGGGCACGCAGGGCGAAAGCACGCTGGGGGGGATCGTGGCGGCCAATGCCTCGGGGCCGCGGCGCATCGCGTCCGGCGCCTGCCGCGACTTCCTTCTGGGCGTGCGCTTCGTCGATGGCGCGGGCACCGTTGTGTCGAACGGCGGGCGGGTGATGAAGAACGTCACCGGCTACGATCTCGTCAAGCTGATGGCCGGCAGCCATGGCACGCTCGGGGTGCTGACCGAGGTGAGCTTCAAGGTGCTGCCGAAGCCCGAGGCGGCGGCCACGCTGGTGCTGCACGGGCTTTCGGATGCCGAGGCGGTGGCGGCGATGGCGGCGGCGCTCGGATCGCCCTACGATGTCACTGGCGCGGCGCATGATCCGGCGGCGCGCACCACTCTGCTGCGCATCGAGGGCTTCGCCCGCTCGGTCGCCTACCGGCTGGAACAGCTCAAGGCGCTCTTCCCGGGGCGCGAGATCACTGAGGAGACCGATCCCGCCGCAGTGGCCGACCTATGGGCCGCCGTGCGCGATGTGGCTGCCCTTCAGGGCCGCGCCGGGGACGTCTGGCGGATTTCCTGCAAGCCCTCGGACGCGCCGGATCTGGCCGCGCGGCTGCGTGCCGAGGCGCTGCTCTACGACTGGGGCGGCGGGCTGCTCTGGGCGCTGCTGCCCGAAGGCACAGACGCCCGCGCCCGACTCGGCGCCTTCTCGGGCCATGCCACACGGGTGCGCGGCACCGGCGGCACACCGGCCTTCCATCCCGATCCCGCCCCCGTCGCCGCCCTCAGCGAGGGACTGCGCCGCCGCTTCGATCCGCGCGGTGTGCTGAACCCCGGGCTGATGACGTGACCCGAGCGAGCTGAGGACCAAGACATGCAGACCACCTTCACCCCCGACCAGCTTCGCGATCCGGGTACGCAGCGGGCCAACGAGATCCTGCGCTCCTGCGTGCATTGCGGCTTTTGCACCGCCACCTGCCCCACCTACCAGGTGCTGGGCGACGAGCTCGACAGCCCGCGCGGACGCATCTACCTGATCAAGGACATGCTCGAGAACGAGCGCGTGCCGGACGCCAAGACCGTGAAGCATATCGACCGGTGCCTCTCGTGCCTGTCGTGCATGACCACCTGCCCCTCGGGCGTGCATTACATGCACCTCGTGGACCATGCGCGGGCCTATATCGAGAAAAACTACACCCGCCCCTGGCACGACCGGGCGCTGCGCTGGACGCTGGCGCAGATCATCCCGCACCCGATGCGCTTCCGCGTCGCGCTGGCGCTGGCGAAGCTCGGCCGTCCCTTTGCCGGGCTGCTGCCCGACCCGCGGCTGAAGGCGATGCTGCAGATGGCGCCCAAGCGCATCCCGCCGGTGAGCCGCAACGACGATCCGCAGAGCTTTGCCGCCACCGCGCCGAAGCGCAAGCGCGTGGCGCTGATGACCGGCTGCGCGCAGAAGGCGCTGAACACCGACATCAACGACGCCACCATCCGCCTGCTGCGGCGGCTCGGCTGCGAGGTGGTGGTGGCCAAGGGCGCCGGCTGCTGCGGCGCGCTCACCCACCACATGGGGCGCGAGAAGGAGGCGCATGGCTCGGCCGAGGCCAATATCCACGCCTGGATGGCCGAGATGGAGGGCGAGGGCCTCGACGCCATCGTCATCAACACCTCGGGCTGCGGCACCACGGTGAAGGACTACGGCCACATGTTCCGCAGCTCGCCGCTCGCGGAGGCGGCGGCGCAGGTCTCGGCCAAGGCGATGGACATCAGCGAGCTGCTGCGCGATCTCGAGATCCCGCAAGGCGCGCCGAAGGGTCTGCGCGTCGCCTATCACTCCGCATGCTCGCTGCAGCACGGCCAGAGGGTGAAAGCCGCACCCAAGGATTTGCTCAAGCGCGCCGGTTTCGAGGTGGTCGAGCCCGCCGACAGCCACCTTTGCTGCGGCAGCGCCGGCACCTACAACCTGCTGCAGCCCGAGATCTCGAAACAGCTGCGCGACCGCAAGGTCCAGACGCTCGAGGCCAAGGCGCCGCAGCTCATCGCCGCGGGCAACATCGGCTGCATGATGCAGATCGGCTCGGGCACCGGGCTGCCGGTCGTGCACACCGTTGAGCTGCTCGACTGGGCCACCGGCGGGCCGAGGCCGCGCGCACTCGAGGCGCTGGACTGACCCCATAGACTCTCCGCAAGCGCCCCAATTTCGCCCCAGACGCGCCCTAGCGTAGGCGGGCGAACAGGGAGTCATTTGCGTGAGAAACCTCATTGCGCTGCTCGCCGCGCTGCTGGCCGCGCCAGCTTTCGGGCAGAGTGGCCTGTTTTCCATGGAAAGCCGCGAGGACGGGCGCGGCTGGGAGGCGGTCGGGCGGCTGGAAATCGGCGGCAAGGCCTTCTGCACTGGCGCACTGATCGCGCCGGACCTCGTGCTCACCGCAGCGCATTGCCTGTTCGATGCGCAGAGCGGCGCGCGGGTGCCGGTGGAGCAGATCCAGTTCCTCGCCGGATGGCGCAACGGCCGCGCCGCTGCCTACCGGCGGGTGCGCCGGGCGCTGTCGCTCGACAGCTACGACTTCAAGGCCCCGGCCAGCCCCGAGCGGGTCCGCAGCGACCTCGCGGTGATCGAGCTGCAGCTGCCGATCCGCAACAGCGCCATCGCACCCTTCAGCCTCGGCCCCTTCCCCGAGGCAGGGGACGAGCTGGGCGTCGTCTCCTATGCACATGACCGATCGGAAGCCCCTGCCTTGCAGGACTACTGCGGCGTGCTTGACCGACAGGAGGGCATGCTGGTGCTCGACTGCACGGTGGATTTCGGCAGCTCCGGCTCGCCAGTTTTCTCGTTCGAGGGCAGCGCGCCGCGCATCGTTTCGGTGATCTCGGCCAAGGCCGAGGCCGGCGGCGCGCCGGTCTCGCTGGCCACCGGCCTTTCGGGCCCGCTTGCCGAACTGCGCGGCGCGCTCGAGGAAGACATCGTGCTCAACCCGCTCGTCGCGGGCACACGGCGGGACACCGGTGCGAAGTTCATCAAACCATGAGGGGGGTTTTCGCCCTTCTCCTGCTGCTGCCGGGGGTGGCATGGGCTCAGGCGAATTTCGACGTGATCGACGGGCGCGGCGATCTGCTCGGCTGGGAGGCCGTGGGGCGTCTCGACGCCAAGGGCGCCTTTTGCACCGGCGCACTCATTGCCCCGGACATCGTGCTGACCGCCGCCCACTGCGTCTACACCCCTGACGGCACGCCACGCCCGCCCGAGAGCCTGACCTTTCGCGCCGGATACGCGCGCGGCACCGAGATCGTCGCGCAGCGGGTGCGCCGCTGGGTCACCCCGCCCGGCTACGTCCAGCGCCCGCGGCCGACCCATGAGACCGTGGCGGTCGACGTCGCGCTGCTCAAGCTCGAGGCGCCGATCACCACTGCGGAGGCCGATCCCTTCCGCCTCCTGCAGCATGCGCCCGAGGGCAGCGAGGTCACAGTGCTCAGCTATGGCAAGGGCCGCGAAGACGTGCTCTCGCGCGAGCCCTCCTGCGCGGTCACCGGGCATTTCGCCGACGGCATCCTGGGCTTTGACTGCGAGGTGACCTTCGGCAGCTCCGGCGCGCCGGTCTTCCTGCGTGAGAACGGGCGGCTGCGGATCCTGTCGGTGATCTCCTCGAGCGGCGGCGGTGCGGCCTACGGGCCGGGGATCGCGGCGCTGGTGCCCGACCTGGCGGCACGGCTGCGCGCTGACGCCGCCCGCCCGGTGGCCAGCGCCGGCGCGCGGCGCATCACCGTCGGCGGCGGGCGCGACGGCACCGGCGCGCGCTTCGTGAAACCTTGAGATCGCCGCCTCTTGAAAGCGCAAAAATCCCTCCCCATCTGAGCGTTACCGGGGTGCCTGAGACAGGGCCCTGGATCAACCCCGCGCCTGTTCCGGATGGAAAGGCGCAGCACAAAGCTATCGCACGTTTCGCTCAATGGAGGATTCCCATGCGACATTTCGATCTTGCCCCGCTCTATCGCGCCACGGTCGGCTTCGACCAGATCGCCGACATGATGGACCGGGTGCTGGCCAGCGACGTGGCCCAGCCCAGCTACCCCCCCTACAACATCGAGAAGACCGCCGATGATGCCTACCGCATCTCGATCGCCGTGGCCGGCTTCGCCGACGAGGACCTTTCGGTCGAGGTGAAAGAGCACGCGCTGGTGGTCTCTGCCAAGAAATCCGAAGACAGCGAAGGCCGCACCTACCTGCACCGCGGCATCGCCACGCGCGCCTTCGAACGCCGCTTCACCCTTGCCGATCACGTCCGGGTCGAGGGCGCAACGCATGAGAACGGCATGCTGCACATCGATCTGCGCCGCGAGATCCCCGAAGCGCTGAAACCGCGCCGGATCGCCATCGCCAAGCCGCAGGCCTCGAAGGCCATCGAGAAGGACGTGGTCGACTCGCAGTCGGTCAACTGACCGGCGCGTCCTGACCTGACGAGGGCCCCGCTGGACGCAGCGGGGCCCTTCTTGCGTCTTGCCCCCGCCGCTGCAGGGCCACACCGCTACGCGCCGACCTCGAGCACCACCGCGCCGGCCCGGTGCCGGGTCTCGACCAGACGATGCGCCTCGGCAATATTGTCCAGCGCGAAACGGGAGTCGATGACCGGGCGCAGCCTGCCCTCGCGCCACAGCGCCAGCAGACTCTCCAGCCCAACGCGGCTGTCGCCGCTCACGTGAAGCGCCATGCGCGGCCCGCCGGAGAGCTTTGACCGCAGCAGGTGGCCAAGCTCGCGCAGCCCGAAGTTGAGTGGCAGGAAGAGCCCCTGCTTGCCCAGAAGTCCGCGGCTCTCGGGCCAGTTCATCGCCCCCACCGTGTCGAAGATCAGATCGAAGCGGCCGGTGATCTCGTCGCTGCGATAGTCGAGCACGCGCTCCGCCCCGAGGCCGCGCAGAATGGCTTCGCGTCCTGGCCCCGCCACGGCGGTCACATCCGCGCCGAGCGCCGCGGCGATCTGCACCGCGTAGGCGCCGACTCCGCCAGAGGCCCCGAGGATCAGCACCTTCTGCCCCGCACGCAGCTTCGCGACGTCGCGCAGGAATTCCAGTGCCGTGAGCCCGCCGAAGGGCAAGGCGGCGGCCTCGTCGAACCCCATGCCCTCGGGGATCGGCGCCACCGCGCCCTCGGCCTTCGCAAGCCCGTATGCCGCATGCCCGCCGTGACCGAGCACGGCAACAACCCTTTGCCCGACCTCAAACCCTTCGACATCCGCACCCAGCGCCGCGACCTCACCCGCCACATCCGAGCCCGGCACGAGATGCCGCGGCCTCCACAGGCCCGCAACCAGCCGCCCGATCAGCGCCAGTCCTCCGGGGAAGGCCGCGGCGCGCAGGCGCCAGTCGGCGGTGGTGACCGCGGCGGCACGGACCCGAAGGAGGATCTCGCCCCGTCCCGGCACGGGGCGCGGCAGCTCTTCGATCTGCAGGATATCGGCGGGGCCGTAGCGGCGGGCGGTGACGGCTTTCATGGCGGGCTCCTCGGGGGTCAAATCGGATCTTGCTTGGATGAGCCGCAGATACACTCAACGAATGCGCAGTAATATTGACCAGTATTGCACCATAGCCATACAAATACGCATGGACTGGAAGAACCTCCGCTTCGACTGGAACCGGCTGCGCGGGTTTCTCGCCACCGCCGAACAGGGCTCACTCTCGGGCGCGGCCCGCGCGTTGAAGATGAGCCAGCCAACGCTCGGGCGGCAGGTGGCGGCGCTGGAAAGGGAACTGGGCCTCACTCTCTTCGAGCGTCAGGGCACCGGGCTTCGGCTCACGGAAGCGGGCATGCAGCTCGCCGAGCACGCCCGCGCCATGGGTGAGGCGGCAGAACGGTTGTCGCGCGTCGCCACCGGGCAGCAGCAGGACATCGCCGGGCACGTCACGATCACCGCCTCGGAGATCTATTCCGCCTGGCTGCTGCCACAGATCCTGCCACGGATTCGCGCCGCCGCGCCCGGGCTGACCATCGAGATCCTCGCGTCCAACGCCATCCGCGACCTGCGGCGCCGCGAGGCCGATATCGCCCTGCGCAATGCCCGGCCGGATCAGCCCGACCTCATCGCGAAACGCATCGCCGAAGACCGCGGCAGTTTCTACGCCACGCCCGGCTATCTCGCCACGCTGCCGCAGATCGAGTCCCTGCGCGACCTCGCTGCGGCCGAGTTCATCGCCTTCGAGGACCCCGGCCCGCACAGGGCCTTCCTGCGCGAGCTCGGCGCGCCGGTCACCGAGGCGAACTTCCCGATTGTCAGCTCGAGCCATCTTGTACACTGGCAGATGGCCCGCGCGGGGCTTGGCATCGGCGTCGGTCCGCTCGGCCTCGGCGATCCCGACCCGCAACTCACGCGCGTCCTGCCCGAGCTGGAAATTCCCTATCCGGTCTGGCTGGTCGCCCATCGCGAGTTGCACAGTTCGCGCCGAATCCGTCTCGTCTATGACCTTCTGGCCGAGCTGATCCCGCCGCTGTTGCGCGCGTCCTGACCGTTCTTCTCTTTCCAGTTACGCACGGCGCGAGCTTCCCACCGGCCCCAAGAAAGATAAGGGCGCCGCACGGTTTCCCGCACGGCGCCCCGGTTTCAGGTCTCGGCGATCAGTCGAGCTGGAACGACCAGAAGAAGGTTTCGCCCGAGCTGTCGTCGACGCCGTCGTTGTCGGTCGAGACGTAAACGGTGCCATCCTGCGTGATGGCGAGACCCTCGACCTTGTCGACCACGTAGCCACCCCAGCCCTTCAGGTCCGGAATCAGGTCGCGCACCTCTTCCTTGCTGACCACGGGAAGCTCGCTCGCCAGCGCTGCGGGAACCATCTCGGCGGCAGGGATGCGATAGACCTTCTTGGTGACCGCCGCGGCACCGATCTGGTTGTCGCGCTCCACCACGTAGACGTAATCGCCATGGGCGGTGATCTCCGAAAGCCCGGTCCAGCCGGTCTCGGCAGCGGCCTTGGCGTAGCGTACGGCGCCCCATTCCCCGGTCTCGGGGGTGTAGGACACCAGCTTCACGTGATCCTTCGGATCGTCGCCCCACTCGCGCTGCACCGCCATCCAAAGGGTACCGTCCAGCATGGTGACGCCCTCGAAGCCGAACCGCTTCTCCTGCGCCAGCAACTCGGCAGGCAGGCCCACCTCCTCCTTGATCTCGCCCTCTGCAGTCACGTGGTAGAGCGCATGCGGCACGAGCTTGGCGGTATTGCCCTCAGAGGCCAGCCAGAAGCCACCCTCGCCGTCGAGCGTGATGCCCTCGATATCGAGCTTCTGCGCCGGCAGTCCCGCGCGGGTCACCTCGATGGCACGGGTGATCTTGGCGGGCTTGGAGCTAGGGTCGATGACGAAGATCCGCGGCTGGAAGCCGTAGAAGCTGTCGTTGACCGCGTAGACCTTGCCGTCCTCGCCCGCGACCATGCCCGAGATCGCACCCCAGCCGATCAACTCGTCCGCCCCTTCCGAGGTCAGCGTCGGATACATCGCCTCGCCCTCGGCGTATTCGTAGATCATCACGTGGGCGCGCACGCCGCCGTCCTCGATCAGGTCTTCCTCGTTGGCGGTGACCAGCAGGTTGCGCTGCGGGATCGCCACGGCACCTTCGGGGGCGATCCCCGAGGGCAGCATCTGCTTCAGCACCGGTGCGGCGGGGTCGGTCATGTCGTAGACCCCGGCCACCGAGCCGCGCTCCGAGAGCAGGATCATGTAGGGCGTGCCGTCAAAGGTCGCGACTTCCATACCCTCGGGCTCGGCACCCTTCGCGTCGGAGCGCTTGTCCGGGTAATGGCCAACCTGCACCACGGCGTGCTCGAAGCTGTTGCCGCTGTCGTAAAGCTCGGTGCCGTCCTTACGGAACACGGTGAAGCTGCGCGAGCCGCCGTCCATGTCACCCTCGTTGGCGATGGCGAAAGTCTCGTCGTCGATCCACTGCACCGAGTCCGGCTCGCGCAAGCGGCCGGACTGGCTTTCGGTAAAGATCAGCGCGCCGCGCTCGTCGGTGGCATCGATCTCGGTCAGGTCGGTGGTGCCGGCGGAGAAATGGCTCAGCACCTCGCCGGCCTTGTTCAGCACGACGATGTGGTTGTTCTCCTGCAGGGTGAGGACGATCTCGCCGAGGCCGTTGACGTCGACGAACTCGGGCTCGGGATCCTCGGGTGCAATCTCGGCGAGGCCGGTCACGTCGGCTTTCACCAGACTGGCGCAGTCCGCCGCGCCGTCCACCACGTCGAGGATCGCCACGTAGCCCGCTGGCATTTGCGGCACGCGGCCATCGCCGGCATCCTCGTCGCGCTCGTTCTCGATGGCCACGACGACGAAGCTGCCGTCCTTGGCGAGCGCCACGCTGTCCGGCTGGCCACCGAGGTCACACTCGCCGGTGATCTCGCCAGTCGACATCTCGACCATCTCGAGCTTGCCCGACGGATTGGTGAAGCTCTCGGACGTGTTCACGCCGACGAAGGCTGTGCCGCCGGAAACCGCCACCGAGGTCGGCTCGCCGCCCATCTCGATATTGCCCAGCGGCTTCGGCGCACGCGGGTCGGTGATGTCGATGCGACCGATCACGCCCAGCGGGCTGTCGGTGTAGACCAGCGTGTTGCCATCCTCCGAGGCATAGATGATCTCGGCCGAGGTCACGCGCGCGCGGTCCTCGCCCTCGGCCATGTTCTCGGGCGTGGCAAAGCTGGCGATGCGGTTGAAGGTCATCTCGGCCTGCGCGGCACCGGCGAAAAGCGCCAGTGCCGAGGTCAGGCACAGCGTGCGGATGGTCATGGGACGTCCCCCTGTTGTCATGGGGAACGCCATGCGCCCCCTCTGTAACGCAGGAATGACGATGCCGTGACGTCTGCATGACGCGCGCTAGGGCGGCGCCTCAGGCTCCGGTCACCGCACGGCAGAGTGGACTGTCCGCCTCGACCAGCCGATCGATCACGTCGAAATGATGCAGCCCTTCGTCGATCACCACCTCGCAGCCCCAGGCCTCGCCCAGCCAGCGCGCCTGGTCGAGGAACACCGGACGCTCGGCAGCGCCGACCCAGACCGTCACCGGCACCTGCGGCGCGGGTTGGAAGATCGGGCTCTCGGCCTCCGCCTCGGCCGCGTCCAGCCTCAGACCCTCGTTCATGTCGGTCTGCATCAGCGGGCGCAGGTCCGACAGCGGCGAGATCGGCACCACCCGCTTGATCCGCGCCGCCACCGCCTCCGGCAGCAGCCCCGGCGCCAGCATACGCGCCACCAAGTGTCCGCCCGCCGAATGGCCCGTGAGGTGGATCGGACCCGCGACCTCCTCCGCCGCCCGGCTCACCGCCACGGCAACCTGCCGGGTGATGTCCGCGATCCGCACATCGGGGCAGAGATCATAGGAGGGCATAGCGACCGCCCAGCCCTGCGCCAGCGGGCCCGCGGCGAAATGCGACCAGACCGAGCGGTCGAAGCGCAGCCAGTAGCCGCCGTGAACGAAGACCACGAGGCCCTTCGCCTCCCCCTCGGGCAGGAAGAGATCCAGCGCCTCGCGCGCACCCGGCCCGTAGGCGAGGCTGCGGAACCGCCCCGTTTCGGCAAGCTCTGCCCGGAACGCCTCGGCGGCCGCGCTCCAGCGGGGCGGAAAGTCGGCCGCACCGGGAATATGGGCTGCATTGGCATATGCGTCGCTAAGATCCATCGTCATCCTCCGTTCTCGTACTAGAGTAGCAAATAGCAGATACGCCGACGCCCGCAGCAGGAAACACAGCGGGAACCGCGGCAGGAGAAATGGAGATCACCATGCTTGACCAGACCACCGACCTTCCCGGGCTGCTGAAGGACCCCAGCCTGCTCGCCACCCGCGCCTATGTGAACGGCGAATGGATCACCGGCGCCGACGGCGAATTCGAGGTCACCAACCCCGCCCGCGGCGACGTGATCGCCCGCGTCGCCGATCTCAGCCGGGACCAGATCGCCGGCGCCATCGACGGTGCCTACGCCGCCCAGAAGGACTGGGCGAGCTGGACCGGCAAGGAACGCGCGAAGGTCCTGCGCAAGTGGTTCGACCTGATGATGGAAAACCAGGACGACCTCGGCATCATCATGACCGCAGAGCAGGGCAAACCGCTGGCAGAGGCCAAGGGCGAGATCGCCTATGGCGCGTCGTTCATCGAGTTCTTCGGCGAAGAGGCCAAGCGCGTCTACGGCGAGACCATTCCCGGCCATGCCCGCGACAAGCGCATCACGGTGATCAAGCAGCCGATCGGCGTCGCCGCCTCGATCACGCCCTGGAACTTCCCCAACGCGATGATCACCCGCAAGGCCGGCCCCGCGCTGGCCGCCGGTTGCGCTTTTGTCGCCCGCCCGGCCTCGGAAACCCCGCTCTCGGCGCTGGCCATCGCGGTGCTCGCCGAACGCGCCGGCATCCCGGCCGGCGTGTTCAACGTGGTGCCGACCTCTTCCTCGTCCGAGGCGGGCAAGGAGTTCTGCGAGAATCCCAAGGTGCGCAAGCTGACCTTCACCGGCTCCACCGAGGTCGGCCGCATCCTGCTGCGCCAGGCCGCCGACCAGGTGATGAAATGCTCGATGGAGCTGGGCGGCAACGCGCCCTTCATCGTCTTCGACGACGCCGATCTCGACGCCGCCGTCGAAGGCGCCATCGCCTGCAAGTTTCGCAACAACGGCCAGACCTGCGTCTGCGCCAACCGCATCTACGTGCAGTCCGGCGTCTATGACGCCTTCGCCGAGAAACTCGCCGCCGCAGTGAAGAAGCTCAAGGTCGGTGACGGGCTCGAAGAGGGCACCGACCTCGGCCCGCTGATCACCTCCAAGGCGATCGACAAGGTGCAGGAGCATATCCGCGACGCCAAGGAGAAGGGCGCCACGGTCCTCCTCGGCAGCGAGGAGCAGGAGCTGGACGGCCAGTTCTTCGGCCCGACCATCGTCACCGGCGCCACCCGCGAGATGAAGTTCGCCACCGAGGAGACCTTCGGCCCCCTCGCCCCGCTCTTCAAATTCGAGGACGAAGACGAGGTCATCGAGATGGCCAATGACACGATCTTCGGTCTCGCCTCCTATTTCTACGCCAAGGACCTCAGCCGCGTGTACAAGGTGGCCGAGGCGCTGGAATATGGCATCGTCGGGGTCAACACCGGCCTCATCTCCACCGAGCTCGCCCCCTTCGGCGGGGTCAAGCAGTCCGGCCTCGGCCGCGAAGGCAGCCACCACGGCATCGAGGACTACCTCGAGATGAAATACGTCTGCCTGAGCGTCTGAGCCTCTGCCCTTTTGGTCTGGATGGAAATATCCCGGCGCGTGTGAGGGGCGGCGCCCCTCACACATCGGGATGGCATCATCCCGACCCTGCGTCACGCTCCACGTGAAACACCGCCGCAGCGCGGCAACGCCAGTCTGCGCGCAGCAATGGACAGGCCGGGCGAGGGCTCTTTCCCCGTCCGCTGATGCCGCCCCTCAGGCCCGTTTGGACCCGGAAGAAGCGGCGGCAGGGCGCTGGTCCGCCGAGGGTTTCCGCATCGCGCGGTTGATTTTCCCGCGCCGAGGCGTCACCTGAGGGAAGGCCCGACGCGACATTCAGGAGAGCTTGCCATGCGCTACGTGAAATGGACCTTCATCGTGCTCTTCTGGGTGCTCGTCGCGGGGTTCCTGCATTACACGCTGCCGCAGCACGACATCGCGCGGATCACCGACACCTACGAGAAGCGCGAGACGCCGGGCAGCGTCAACCGCTGGTTCTGGAGCCAAGCCGGAAGCAAGAGCGCCGCCGCCACTGGCGGGCGCGACGTCTTCTTCATCCAGACCCGCCTGTCCAACGACAAGGTCATGGTCTACCGCAACGAGGACACGAGCTGGGGCTGGCCACCCTACTTCAAGTTCGACACCTCGAACCTGCAGGCCGAGGCCAACGACCTGCGCTCCGGCTCGGCGGCGCCGCAATGGGTGGCGATCAAACATTACGGCTGGCGCAACGAGTTCCTCTCGATCTACCCCAACGCGGTGAAGATCACGCGGGTGGAAGGACCCGACGCACGCATCATTCCCTGGACCAACATCATCGTGCTGATCCTTCTCGCGGCGATCGTCTGGGCGGTCTGGGTGCGCTGGCGGCGCTTCCGCCGCGCCCGCATCGACCCGGCTCTGGAAGAGATGGGCGACAATCTCGACGAGGCGGGCGGGCGCATCCGCGGCTTCTTCGGGCGCAAAAAGAGGTGAGGCGCGCTCAGCAGGCGCCCCTGGCGCGCAGGATTTGCACCCAGACCCCTGGCGCATCGTAGAGCGTCCATTCGCGGCGCAGCCCGTCCTCGCCGAACTCGGCATGGGTCATCCCCAGGATATCGACCAGCGCGCCGCTCGGGGCTCCGAACGCGCCCTGCCCGTCGTGCCGCCCGGTGAGCCGCCAGCGGATGCAGGCGCGCGGCGGCGCGAGCGGCGTCTCTGCCCCAAGCGCGTGCTCGACCTCGAAACGGGCCGAGGGGAAGGCCGCGCGCAGCCCGATCCAGAACGCCTCGGCCTCGCGCGGGCCGCTGCCGATCTCGGCGCCGGGCAGAAAAAGCTCTGCCGCCGGATCGTACTGCGCTGCCAAAACCGCGACCTCGCCGGACATGACCCGTGTGAGCAGGTCGGACAGCGCCGCGCCCCAGGCATCTGCGTTGCCGCCGCCAGCATAGCGTGACGCCACCGGATCGGGCGCGCCGCCCGCGAGGCGCAGCCGCGCCCCCTCCTCTGGGGTCAGCCCCAACTGCTGCACGATTGCCGCCTCATCGCGCAGCACCCATTGCTCGGTGAGCCGACCCGAGACGCAGAGCCGCTCGGACATCTGCGCGAACTGCACCGGCCTGCGGCTCGGCGGCCCGTAGAGCCCGTTGCCGCCGTGCAGGGCGGTGACCTGAAATCGCTCGGCGGCATAGAGAGTGTTGGCGCCCGCGGCCTGCCAGAGCCGGTCTTCCAGCCGAAGACGCGGCCCGGTCAGCGCCGCGAGCCGCGCGGCCAGCTCTGCGCCCAGCACCTCGGGCTCGATCAGCGCGCTGCTGCCGCCATGAGAGACCAGCTCAGGCGCGAGCATCGCGCCCAGAAGGTCAAGACGCCGCCCCTCGTCGAGGTCGCGGGTCAGGGAAGAGAGGTACTGGCCAGCGTCCTGCCAGCGCGGGTCGAACCCGGCGAGAAACGACACATTCGTCACCTTCCGTAGTAGAGGCCCACCACGTGTTCGGCCTCGGCAAAGAAGAGCCAGCGCGAGAGGAGCACGCCCGCGACATGCAGGGCAAGGCAGATGAAGTTAAAATACGACACAGCTGTCGCGAGTAGCAGCGCCGCCGGCAGCACGAAGCCGAGCAGCGCGGCCAGCACCCGCAGCTTCAAAAGATGGCGACGGGCGACGACGAAGACCATCTCGCGCAGCAGGTAGTTGCTGCCGGTGTGTGGCGGAAACAGCGCCCTCGGGCTGCCCACGGCGCCGAGCCCCGTGGCGCTGGCCAGCGTGGTGCCGCTGCGAGCAAAGCGCCCGTCGCCGTCGATCCAGCTCCAGATTTGCAACGCGGCGGTGAGCCCCAGAAGCACCAGCGCCGGCCACCTTTGGCCCGACAGCAGCGCGCCGCCGGTCATCGCGTAGGCAAGAAAGAGCGCCGGCGTCGATCGGTGGTGCCAGCGGGGCACGGATTTGAGCTGCGCGTAGATCATCGCGGTGCAGAAAACGGTGGCGAGCGCTGCGAGGGCAGTCAACCAGCCGAGTGGCAGCAGCGGCCGGCCAAGCAACAGCGAGAGTCCGTAGCCGCCGCCCAGCAGCAGGCTGACCAGCGCCGCCCAGGCCTCGCGCGAGAGCCAGCTCGTGCGCCACTGCCGGAACGCCATCAATGCCCGCTCGCGGCGCTCGAGGTGGGTGGCCGAGGCGGCGAGGCCCGAGAGGCACAAGGCGTAGGCCAGCGCCAACCACGCGAAGGCGGTCAGCGCTTCGGGCGGTGACGGGTCGATCCCGAGCCACACCAGAAGGCCGAAGCCGAGACCCGAAAGCGTGGTGAAGAGGATGAGCGAGGGCGCCGGGTGCATCTCAGAGCCTCGCCAGCGTCCGGTCGATCCAGCCGAGCAAGCCCCGGGGCTCCTCGGCCACCGGCTCGAGCCAGGGCGCGAGAACGTCCACCTCGTCTTGCCAGGCGTCGCGCGGGCGGGGCGGCAGGTACTTGTTGGCGGGGCGGGTGCCCTGTTCGGGCATGAGGTCCATACCGCCGCGCGCCTCGACCAGCAGCGAGACCGCGCTCTCCGGGTCCGACAGATCGCCGAAATGCCGCGCCCCCGCCGGGCAAGTGCGCACGCAGGCGGGCACGCGATCCTCTTCTGGCAGGGTCTCGTTGTAGATGCGATCGACGCAGAGGGTGCATTTCTTCATCACCCCCTCCGCCATGTCCATCTCGCGCGCGCCATAGGGGCAGGCCCAGGCGCAGAGGCCGCAGCCGATGCACTCGGCCTCGTTGACCAGCACGATGCCGTCCTCGATCCGCTTGAAGCTCGCACCGGTGGGGCAGACGGTGACGCAGGGCGCGTCAGCGCAGTGCAGGCAGGACTTCGGGAAATGCACCACCTGCGCCGGGCCGGACTGCGGCACCACCTCATAGGCGTGGACGCGATTGAGGAAGGTGCCGGAAGGCGCGGCGCCATGGGGATCCTGATCCGACAGCGGGCTCGGCTGGCTTTGGGTGTTCCAGCCCTTGCAGGCCACCACGCAGGCATGACAGCCGACGCAGGTGTCGAGATCGATGACGAGGCCGAGCTGGCGCTCCGTGTGGCTGGGAAGGTTGGTCATTCTGGCGTCTGGCTCGTGGCTGGCGGGTTTCGGGACGCAGCCCCGGACCCCGGGATATCTGGAGCTGGAAGAAAAACTCAGGCGGGGCGCGGGACGGGAGAGCGGAGCGGCGGGAAGGCCGGGCGGGAGTCGCCCGGGGCGGCGCGTTTCTCGAGGCGGACGCGAAGGTCGAACCACGCCGCCTGGCCGGTGATCGGATCGGAGTTGGAGAGGCTGACGCCCTCCGCGCGCGGAGGGAGGCGCTCGGGGATCAGGTGGTTGAGCAGAAACCCCTTCTTCGCCTCTGGCGCATCCGGGTCGAGCCCCCAGGTGCCGCTGCGCTTGCCGATGGCGTTCCAGGTCCAGACGGTGCTTTCGCTCTGCGCCTCCATGCGCGCGGCGGGGGCGGTGATCTCGCCGTGCGGAGATATGACCCTGACCCAATCGCCCTCCTGCAGGCCAAGCGCGCCCCACCAGGCGCCGGGGATGTAGAGCGGGTTCGCCCCGTGGATTTGCCGCAGCCAAACATTCTGGCTGCCCCAGCTGTGGTACATCGCCATGGGGCGCTGGGTGATCGCGTGCAGCGGGTAGCTTGCCTCATCCTCAGGAATATCCGACAGCGGCGGGTACCAGACCGGCAGCGGCGTCATGACCGCGGCGAGACGGTCGCGCAGCGCCTCGGGTGGCTGGCGCTCGCCCTGTCCCTCGGCGGCGCGCTGGAAGCGGCGCAGGGGCTCGGACCAGAGCTGGACGAGCGCGGGCGCCTGAGCGTCGAGCAACCCTGTCGCCACGGCCCAGTCTTGGTAGGCGCGGTTCCACGGCTTGTAGTAGGCGGCCTCCGGCGGGACCGGGATAGCGTGGGTGCCGCCCGCCGCGATGTAGCTGTCGAGTTGCGCCTCGTTCGGCGTGCCGCGCCCGTCCTGCAAACCGTGCGGCCCCATGCGGAAACCGGCGAGCGGGCCGATGCCGGGCCGGCGCTCGTGGTTGGTGATGTAATCGGCGTAATCGCGGTAAACCGGCCTGCCATCCTTGGACATGCCGGGCAGGCCGAGCCGTGCGCCGAGGTCCAGAAGCACCGACTGGAAGGGGCGCACGTCGCGGTCGGGCTCGATCACCGGCCAGCGGATCGCATCGGCGGCGGCATCCGGCTCGGAGATCGGCCGGTCGAGCAGCGAGATGCAGTCGTGGCGTTCGAGATAGGTGGTGTCGGGCAAGATGAGATCCGCATAGGCGACCATCTCCGAGGCATAGGCGTCGGAGTAGAGGATGCGGGGGATGAGGTAATTGCCCTCCTCGTCCTGCGCCGTCAGCATCTCCATGGTGCCGGCAGTGTTCATCGCCGAGTTCCAGGCCATGTTCGACATGTAAAGAAACAGCGTGTCGATCGGATACGGGTCTGCCGCCACCGCATTGGCGATGACCATGTGCATCATGCCGTGCACCGCCAGCGGTGCTTCCCAGCTGAAGGCCTTGTCGATGCGCAGCGGCGCGCCTGCCGGGTCCACCGCCAAGTCCTCGGGGCCGAGCGGGTAGCCGAGCGGCGGGCCTTCCAGAGGCTGGCCGGGGCGGGCGCGGAAATGCGGGCGGCAATGCGCCTCGGGCGGCTTGGGGTAAGGCGGCTTGAAGCGGAAGCTGCCGGGGGTCTCTACCGCGCCCAGAAGCGCCTGCAACAGGTGGATGGCGCGGCAGGTCTGGAACCCGTTGGAATGCGCCGAGACGCCGCGCATGGCGTGCACCGCCACCGGGCGGCCGGGCATGGTGCTGTGCTGGCGGCCGCGGAAGTCGGTCCAGGGGCGGTCCAGTTGCAGCTTCGTGTCGAAGGCGGCGCGGGCGATCTCGGCGGCGAGCCAGCGGATGCGCTCGGGCGGCAGGCCGACGCGTTCGGCCACCGCCTCGGGCGCATAGGCCCGGTCCATGTATTGCGCGGCGATCATCTCCATCACCGTGCGGTGGCTGATCCCGGCGCGGCGCAGGTGGCCGGTGAGCTTGGGCTCGACACCCTCGCCGTCCCAGGGCGCGGGGCGCCCGGTGCGGGCATCGATGACGAGCGGCGTGCCGTCATCCCCCCTCAGGAACAGGCCGTACTCCGGCGACTTGGGATCGCAGTCGAGCAGCACCGGGGCATTGGTGAACTGCGCGAGGAACGCGAGGTCGATCCGCCCGGCGCGCAGGAGCTCATGGACAAGCGAGAGCACCAGCAGTCCGTCGCTGCCCGGGGTGATGCCGAGCCACGCGTCGGCGATGGCGCTGTAGCCGCTGCGCACCGGGTTGACGCTGACCACCTTGGCGCTGCGCGCCTTGAGCTGGGAGAGGCCCATCTTGATCGGGTTGCTGTCGTGGTCCTCGGCCACGCCGAAGAGCAGCAGCAGCTCGGCGTGATCCCAGTCGGGGGTGCCAAATTCCCAGAAGCTGGCGCCGAGCGTGTAGAGTCCCGCCGCCGCCATGTTGACCGAGCAGAAGCCACCATGGGCGGCGTAATTGGGCGTGCCGAACTGCTGCGCCCACCAGCTGGTGAGGCTCTGCGACTGGTCGCGCCCGGTGAAGAAGGCGAGCTGCTCGGGGGCCGTCTCGCGCAGGGGCTTGAGCCATCCGGCGGCGGTCTCCAGCGCCTCGTCCCAGCTGATCGCCTCGAACTCTCCCGATCCGCGCGGACCCACGCGGCGCAGCGGCGCCCGCAGCCGGGCCGGAGAGGTTACCTGCTTCAGCCCCGCCGCGCCCTTGGCGCAGAGCACGCCGCGGTTCACCGGATGGTCGCGGTTGCCCTCGATGAAGACGGGGGTGCCATCCTTCAGGTGAACGTCGATGCCGCAGCGGCAGGCGCACATGTAGCAGGTCGTCTTGCGGATCTCGTCCGAGATCTGCACCTGGGTGTCGGGGGTGTCGAGCTGCCGTTCCGTCTGCGCCATTCGGGTCCACGTCCGTGCCTTCTCCGAAGGCTAGGCCACAAGCCCCCGTGAGGCTAGGTCTTTCCCGGTCACGCCCGCGCGATGGGCGGCCCGGCGCCCGCGCGCCGGATCAGCCCGCGGGGGCCGCCTGGCAGGGCGCCTCGGGCGCCGCGCAGGGCGCGGAAACCCGGCTGCGCTGCGCCACCTGCTGGTGCAGAAGCGTGCCGACCGAACGGCCCCAGGCGTCCCAGTTCAGCCGTGCCTCGTATTCCTCGCGGCTGCGGCGCGACAGCGCGGCGTAGCGCCCGGGCGCGTCCAGACAGGCGAGGATGCAGGCGGTAAAATCCTCGGCGCCGCTGCCCGGCGGCAGGGCGAAGCCGTTGATCCCGTCGCGCACTGGAACTCCGCCGATGCGCAGGCAGAGCGAGGGCACGCCATAGGCCGAAGCCTCGCAGAAGGCGAAGCCGTAGCTCTCGAAGCTGGGCATGACAACAAAATGCGCACGGGCGTAGAGCTGCTCGAAGAGCGCCGCCTGCTCGGGCACGGCCTTGTCGAGCTGCGGGTGGACCTCGGTGTGCGGGCCCTGCGCCTCGGGCGGCGGGACGCAGCCGATCACCGTGAGGCGGGCGTCGATGCCGCGCGCCCTCAGGAGGCACATGACCTCCTGCGCGACGGGGCCGCCCTTGGCCCACCAATTACGGCCCACCACCAGCAGGTGCAGCGTGCCGGAGCGCGAGATCGACCGCGGCGCGAGCGGTGGCGGCGGGGCGATATTTGCGCCCCAGGGCACCAGCCGGGCCTTGCACTCGGGCAGCTCGTAGCGGGCGACGCTGGCGTCCATCAGCCATTGCGAGGGCCAGAGCAGCAGATCGGCGCGGCGGAAGACCTCGGCCTCGGCGCGTTCGACCCAATCATCCAGGAGGCGTCCGCCGGGGATCAGCCCCGGATGCGCCTCGCCGATCTCGGAGGCGCGGTAGACGCTGTGGGTGGCGTCCGATGTATAGGCGACGGTCATCGGGTAGGGTAGCCGCAGGCTGAGCAGCGACTGGAAGGCATAGGCGCAGAAGAGCACGTCGTACCGGTCCTGCTGCAGCGCCGCCTCGATCCGGCGGGCCACCACCTGCGACAGCGCCATCTGGGCGCGCCACCGCAGGCGCAGGCTGAGCGCGTCGGGCATCGACAGGATGGCGCGGCGGATCGGCTCGGCGGTGCCCCAGTCGGTGGGCAGGATCGTCACCTCCCCGGCATGGGCCTGCAGCGCGTCATGAATGCGTGCGTTGCCGCCCGAATAGAGGTTCCGGTCGAGCGCCGAGAAATCACTCAGGTAAGCGATCTTGAGGGGGCCACGGACCATGCTGCACTCATACTCCTGCTACCTTTCTTGGAGGTAGGCTGCGCCTGCAATCGGGCAGGAACATGTCTCCAAACGAACAATCCTGCGGTTTCACGGCGATTTAATCCAAGCCGGAGACTTCTCGCCAGACGCGACCCCGCAAGCGGGCCGCAGATGTGCCAAATCTGCCGATTCCCTGGCGATCGCGCTGCTCCGCAGGCGACAGGGCCGCCGGCCCGTGGTAGCTAGAAGACCTGGTCCGGGCGCAGGGGGCGTCGTCCGGGTCTCGTTCTGAGTAGTCTGGTTCACGGGTCGCAACACCGCATGCCCAACCCTCTTGCCTTTCTGATGCTGGCGCTCTGGCCGATCGTCACGGTCGTGCTGTTCCGCCGCCTGCCGCCCGACCGGGCTCTGATCGCCGCGCTTCTGGCGGGCTACCTGATCCTGCCCGAGCCGCCGGCGGCTTTCGATCTGCCGATGTTCCCGCCGCTGACAAAGCACAATATCCCCGCGCTCGCCGCCTTTGCCTTCTGCCTCTGGCGGTACGGGCTGCAGGGCGGGCTGCTGCCGCGTTCGCTGCCGGGCAAGGTGCTGCTGATCACTTATGTGCTCTCTCCCGCGCTGACCGCGGTGACCAACACCGAGCCGGTGTTCTACGGCGAGATCGGACTGCCGGGGCTCTCGACCAAGGACGCGGTGGCGCTGGTGCTGCAACAGGTCCTGCTGGTCCTGCCCTTCCTGCTCGCGCGACAGTTCCTGGCGCAGGGGGGCTCGCAAAGACATCTGCTGGTGGCGCTGATCTGGGGCGGGCTGCTCTACACGCTGCCGATGCTGGTTGAGATGCGGCTCTCGCCGCAGCTCAACCGCTGGGTCTACGGATACTACCAGCACCTCTTTGGCCAGTCGATCCGCGCCGACGGCTACCGGCCGGTGGTCTTTCTCTACCACGGGCTCTGGGTCGCCTTCTTCCTGATGACCGCCACGGTCTCGGCCTGGGCGCTGTGGCGAACCGAACGCAACACGAAGACGCTGCTGGTGGCACTCTGGCTGACGCTGATCCTCGTGCTGGCGAAATCGCTGGGCGCGCTGATCTTCGCGGTGGTGCTGATCCCGGTGGTGCTGCTTCTGACCCGCAAAGGGCAGATCCGCGTGGCAATCCTCATCGGGCTGGTGGCGATCACCTACCCGGTGCTCAAGGGCACGCATCTGGTGCCCGAGGACCGCATTCTTGCCGAGGCCGCCAAGATCGACCCCGAGCGCGCCTACTCGCTCGAGTTCCGTTTCGAGAACGAGAACACGCTGCTCGACCGCGCCTACGAGAAGCCGGTCTTCGGCTGGGGCAGCTGGGGGCGCAACCACATCCTCGATCCGGTCACCGGCAATATCCTGACGGTGACCGACGGGCGCTGGATCATCGTCATCGGCGTCTACGGCTGGGTCGGCTTCCTCGCCGAGTTCGGGCTGATCCTCTTGCCGCTGTTTCTGCTTTGGCGCGAAAGCACCGCGCGCGACCGGGCCGAGGTCTCGCCCTTCATCGCGCCGCTTTCGCTGCTGCTGGCCATCAACTTGTCGGACATGGTGCCCAATGCCACGCTCACCCCGCTGACCTGGCTCGTGGCGGGCGCACTGACCGGCTATGCCGAGGCATTGAAGACGGCGCGGCTGACGCGGGTCGAGCGCGACCGCCCGGAGGCGCTAAAATGGCAATCGATCCTCTGAGCCCCGGAGGTCCGCAGCCATGAGCCGCAAGCCCCGCATCCTTGCCATCGCCGAGGCCGCCAACCCCGAATGGGTCTCGGTGCCGCTGGTCGGCTGGTCGCTGGCGTCGGCTTTGCGCGCGGTGGCCGAGGTCCACATCGTCACCCAAATACGCAACCGCGACGCCTTCCTGCGCGCCGGAATGGTCGAAGGGCAGGACTTCACCGCCATCGATTCCGAAGCCTTCGCGCGCCCGATGTGGAAGCTCGCCGAACGCCTGCGCATGGGCGAGGGCAAGGGCTGGACCATGGTGCAGGCGATCAACGCACTGAGTTACCCCTACTTCGAGCGCTTGGTCTGGCAGCGTTTCGGCGCCGGGATCCGGACGAAGGAATGGGACGCGGTGCACCGCATTACGCCGCTCAGCCCTACGGTCGCCTCGCCCCTGGCCGGGCATTGCGCGCGCGCGGGCGTGCCCTTCGTGCTCGGCCCGCTGAACGGCGGCGTGCCGTGGCCAACTGGCTTCGACGCCGAGCGCCGGCGCGAGAGGGAATGGCTGAGCTACCTGCGCGGGGCCTACAAAGCCCTGCCAGGGCGGGAATCGACCCTGCGCCACGCCAGCGCGATCCTCGCCGGCTCGCGCCATACGGCCTCCGAGATCCCCTCCCGATATCGGGAAAAGCTGCTTTACCTGCCCGAGAACGCCATTGACCCCGCCCGGTTCAACAAAAGGGCGATGCCCGAGCCCGGCCCCCTGCGCGCAGCCTTCGTCGGGCGGCTCGTGCCTTACAAGGGGCCGGACATGCTGCTCGAGGCCGCCGCCCCGCTGCTCCGCGATGGGCGCCTGAAACTCGAGATGGTCGGCGACGGGCCTATGCGCGCGTCCCTCGAGGCGCAGGCGACGGCGCTTGGCGTCACCCATGGCGTCACCTTCCACGGCTGGCTCGATCACCGGGCGGTTCAGGACGTGCTCTGTCGCTGCCACCTGCTGAGCTTCCCGTCGATCCGCGAATTTGGCGGCGGCGTGGTGCTCGAGGCCATGGCGCTCGGCGTGGTGCCGATGATCGTCGATTATGCCGGCCCCGCCGAGTTGGTCACCAAGGGCACCGGCTTCAAGCTGCCCTGCACCGACCGCGCCGGGATCGTCGCCGCCTTCGGCGCTGCGCTGGAGCGGCTCGCCGCCGACCCCTCGCCCCTGCCCGCCATGGCGCAAGCGGCGCGGCGGCGCGTTCACGCACAGTTTACCTGGCCCCGCAAGGCCGCGCAGATGGTGGTGGTCTACGACTGGATCGCCCGGGGCCAGCCCGGCGCGCCGCCGCAGCTGCTGCGGGACAGCCAAGACGGAGGCGATGCATCGGCCAATTGAGATTTCCCCAAACCGCTCGCAGTTTCGCAACACTTCCGAGGCTACCCTTCCCGCGCCCGCCTTTGCCTTGCGATGCTGCCGCCCGCCTTCCTATAGTCTGGGAAGGGCGCACGCCTCGGCGCGGGCCGCTTCTGCCCCTGTCGGGGTCGTCCCATATCGAGTTCGCGTCATGTTGAGATCCGGTCCGGTCATGCCCCCCTGCGTCCCATCCCACAGCGGCTGCCCCGGCCATGCGTGACCCGGCCCCCCCGCGCGATCCCGCCTTTGCCCCCATGCCGTACCGCCCCGACATAGATGGGCTTCGGGCGGTGGCGGTGCTCTCGGTGGTGCTCTACCACTTCGGCCTGCCCTGGCTCGGCGGCGGCTTCACCGGGGTCGACGTGTTTTTCGTCATCTCCGGATTCCTGATCGGCGGCATCCTCTGGCGCGAGTACGAGGCCGAGGGGCGCATCCGCCTCGGTGCCTTTTACCTGCGCCGCTTCCGCCGTCTCGCCCCGGCCTTCTTCACCATGGCGCTGCTGACCGCCGCGCTGAGCGCGGCATTGCTCCTGCCCTTCGAATTCCGCGAGTTCGGCAAGACGCTGATCGCCGCAACGGTGTATCTGACGAACGTGCTGTTCTACCGGCAGTCGGGATACTTCGACACCGGCGCAGAGCTGAAACCGCTGCTGCACACATGGTCGCTGGCGGTGGAGGAGCAGTTCTACCTCTTCCTGCCGCTGTTCATCGTGGCCTTGTCGCGCAACCGCAGCCTGCTGCTCATGGCGCTCGTTGCGATCTGGGGTGGCTCGCTCGCGTCCAGCGTGCTCGCCACGCCGAGCCACCCGGACGCGGCCTTCTTCCTCTTTCCGTTCCGCGCCTGGGAGCTGCTGTCGGGGGTGCTGCTGGCGATCTGGGGGCTGGAGACAGGCCGCGTCTGGCGCGGACATCCGGCGCTGAGCTGGGCCGGGCTGGCGCTGGTGCTCGGCTCTGTGCTGCTGATCCCGGCAGGCCCGCTCTTCCCGGGTCTCCTGGCCCTTGCCCCGGTGCTCGGCGCGGTGCTGCTGATCGGAAGCGGCACCGGTGACAGCCCGGTGAACCGGGCGCTCTCGCATCCGCTCGCGCTGTTCTTCGGGCGCATCTCCTATTCGCTCTATCTCTGGCACTGGCCGGTGCTGTGCCTGTCGCTCTACCTGCGCGGCAACTACGCCAGCCCCTTGGAAGCGCTGTGCTGGATGGCGCTCTCGGTGGCTCTGGCCTGGCTGTCGTGGCGTTTCGTCGAAACCCCGATGCGCCGCGCCCGCCTGCCGGGGATCGTCGTCCTTGGGGGCACGGCGCTGGCCTCGGCGGCAACGCTGGCCGTGGGCGCCTGGCTCTATCTCGGCGACGGTCTCGCGGGGCGCTTCGGCCCAATGGTGCGCCCGCATATCGCCGCCTCTGCCGACTTTCTTCAGGACTGGAGCCGCTGCACCACCGCCGCGAGCGGCCCGCTGATGGGGATCGAGGCCTGCCCTATCGGCCCCGAAGGCACGCCGCAGGTGCTGGTCTGGGGCGACAGCCACGTCCGCGCCTTCAAGGAGGGGCTCGATCTTGCCGCCCACGAGGCCGGTGTGCCCGGCCTCATCATCTGGCGCGCCGGATGTCCGCCGCTCTTCGGTTTGCGCAAGACCGAGAGCGCCGCCACCCCCGCGCAGGACCGCGCCTGCACCCAGGCCAACCTGCAGATCCGCCAGGCGCTTCCGGCCATGACCAACCTGCAGCGCATCGCCCTGATCGGGCGCTGGACCTATTACGCCCATGGCGCGGGCGTCGGGCTTGACACGGGCAACACCATCCAGCTCTTCCCCACCGACGCGCCGACCCCGGCCGACGCGCCGCAATCGCAGATCGTTGCCGAGGCCGCCCGCGCCACCGTCGCCGAGCTGCGCGCCGTTGGGGCCGAGGTCATCGCCCTGCGCCAGCCTCCCGAGATCGCCAACTACGACAGCCGCCGTGCCGCGCGCGAAGCCGCCCACGCCGGCTGGCCACTGACCCCGATGCCGGTCACCAACCCGGACATGCCGCGCGGCCCTCTCGCGCAGCGGGTGACCGAGGCCGAGGCGCCATGGCGCGCCATGGCCGAGACGGGCGAGATCAGCTTCATCGACAGCTGGCCGCGGTTCTGCGATGCCGAGACGTGCCACGCGCTGCAGGGATCCGAAGGCTGGTATTTCGACAACAACCACATCACCAACACCGCCGCCCGCGCGCTGCGCGACCTCTTCGTCCCGATCTTCGGCACCAAGGTGGCCGGACTGTGACCCATCCGCTGAGCGACACCTGCTGGGACGTCATCATCATCGGCACGGGCATCGGCGGCGGCACGATCGGTCGCGCGCTGGCCGAGGCCGGGCAAAAGGTGCTTTTCCTCGAACGCGGCCCCACCGGTCAGCGTGCCGCGCGCAATGGGCTTTCAGAGGTCTTCGTCCCCGAGGCCCGACTGGCCCGCGGGCTCTGGCCCGAGCCGATGCACGCACGGGTAAACGGGATCGAGAGTTCCTTCTACGCCCCGCTCGGCGCCGGGCCGGGCGGCTCCTCGGTCTTCTATGCGGCCACGCTCGAGCGGCCCGAGCGGCACGATCTCGACGAGTTGCCCAGCCTGCCCCATCCCGCGGGTGGCTGGCCGGTGAGCTATGACGCGCTGCGCCCTTGGTACGACCGCGCCGCCGAGCTCTACCGCATTCACGGCACACCCGACCCGCTCTCGCCCGAGCCCGCGCCACCCCTGCGTAGCCCGCCACCGCTCACCGCCACCGAAACCGCGCTGATGCAGGCGCTCAAGGCGAACGGCCTGCACCCCTACCACGCCCATACGGCCATCGACCGCACGCCGGACTGCCTCAACTGCCTCGGCAGCAAGTGCCCCCGGACCTGCAAGATGGACGCGCGCTCTGCCGGGGTGGAGCCCGCGCTGGCCACCGGCAACGCGATGCTGCTCGACCGCGCCGAGGCGACCCGGCTGCTCAGCCGTGAGGGTCGAGTCGAGGGCGTCGAGGTCCGCCGCGACGGCGAGACCCATGTCTTCCGCGCCGCAACCTACGTGCTTGCCGCCGGGGCGCTCAACTCGCCGCGCCTGCTGCTCGCCTCGGCCTGCGATGCCTGGCCGGAGGGCGCCGCCAACGGCTCTGGCCTCGTCGGCCGCAACCTGATGTTCCACCTCAACGAGATGTTCGCGCTCTGGCCGCCGCGCGGGACGCCCGACCTCGGCGCAACCAAGGCGATCTCGCTGCGCGATCTCTACCACGCGGAAGGGACCCGCATGGGCACGGTGCAGGCCATGGGTATCCGCGCGTCCTATGGCGAGATCACCTTTTACCTCAATCGTATGCTGGCCCAATCGCGCCTGCGCCACCTGCCAGGCCTGGCGCAGCTCACCCGCCTGCCCGCCGCCGCCGCGGCAAAGCTCTTCGGCCATGCGCAGATCTTCGTCGGCCTGCTCGAGGATCTGCCCTACCCCGAAAACCGCGTCACCTACGACCCGGCGCAGCCACACCGGCTGTCGGTCGACTACACGCTGCATCCCGAGCTGCTGCAGCGCCGCCGTGCCTTCCGCAAGGCGATCTCGCGCACCCTGAGGGGCCAGCGCCGCATGTTTCTCGGCCGCGCCCCCGAGCTGAATTTCGGCCACCCCTCGGGCACGCTGCGCTTCGGCACCGACCCCCGGAGCTCGGTGCTCGACCCGGACTGCCGCGCCCACGGGCTGCGCAACTTGCGGGTGGCGGATGCGTCCTTCATGCCAAGTTCGATGGGGGTGAACCCCAGCCTGACCATCGCCGCCAATGCCCTGCGCGTGGCCGATTCCCTCCTCAAGGAGCGCAGATGACCCAGCTCACCCCCGCGAGCGGCATCGCCGTCGTCACCGGCGCGGGCTCCGGCCTTGGCCGCGCCATGGCGATCGAGCTGACGAAACGCGGCTTCAGCGTCGCCGGCCTCGGCCGCCGCCGCGCCGCGCTGGAAGAGACCCGCGCCAAGGCCGAGCCGGGGCGCTTCCACCTCTACCCCACCGATGTCGCCGCGCCGCAGGAGGTCGCCGAGACCTTTGCGCGCATAAGGGCCGAGCACGGGCGCATCGCGCTTCTGGTCAACAACGCCGCGACCTACCCGCGCCGCGACATCCTCGACGAGAGCACCGAAAGCTTCCTGCGGACCGTCGCCACCAACCTCGGCGGCACCGTCGCCTGCTGCCGCGCCGCGCTCGAGGGCATGGTCGAGGACGGGCACGGGCGCATTCTCAACGTCGCCACCTTCGCCGACGTCGCGCCGCTGCCCGCCTCGTCCGCCTATTCCGTCTCGAAGGGCGCCGCGCGCATCTTCACCCGCGCGCTGATCGCGGATCTGGCGGACCGCTTCCCCGAGATCGTCATCACCGACTGGATGCCGGGAATGCTGCGCACGCAGATGGGCATTCCGGACGGAGTACCGCCCGAACGGGCCGCACGGTGGGGCGTGGCGCTGGCGCTCGATGCCGATCCGGCACTCACCGGGGCGACATTCGAGATGGACCGGGAGATCCTGCCGCAGCTTGGCCTGAAGGGCAGGCTCAAGAACCTGCTGATGATGCGCCGACGCAGACCACGGCGGATCTCACCCTAGGGGCGGAGTGTAAAGAAACGTAGCAGCAGCGCCCGCGCCGATTGCGCCGGCAGGATCGACAGGCAGCGCAGGTAGCGCAGCCCCAGCCGCCCCGGGCTGTTCGCCGCGCGCCACAGCCATTCCAGCGCCAGCTTGCGCGTCCATGCCGGCGCGCGCTGCTGGGTACCGGCAAGGAAATCCAGCCCCGCGCCGATCCCGGCAAAGCCCACGTTCGGCGCCAGCTTGCGCCCGACCGCGGCAAACATCTCCTGCTTGGGGGCGCCGAGCGCGACAAAGCACAGCCCCGCCCCGGAGGCGGTGATCTCGTCGAAAACCGGCAGCGCCTCGGCCCCCTCGGGATCGAAGCCCATGGGCGGAGCGATCAGGCACACCACGCTCAGGTCGCGTACCTCGCGTTCGAGGTAACTGCGCGCGCGCGACAGCGCCGCGGGCGTGCTGCCGACCAGCGCCACGCCGATGCCTTGCTTCGCCGCGATGCGCGCCAGTGGCAGGATCGCGTCGGAGCCGGGAATCAGCTCTACCGGTCGTCCTGCGAGCCGCGAGAGCCAGACGATGGGATTGCCATCGGCGACGACAAGATCCTGCGCCGCATAGGCGGCCCGGAACTTCGGCGAGCGGCTCAGTTTGACCAGATGGTCGAGGTTGATGGTTGCCAGCGCAAAGCCTTGCCTCTGGGCGAGTCGCTCGGTCACACGTGCCTGCAACGCGGCCCAGGTGGGCACGCTGATGGCGACGCGCTGGCCGCCAACCCGAAATTCCATGCGCGGATACATCGGCGCGCGACATCCTTATTTCGCCCCGTCGGGGAATGTGGCGCATGGCCCCGGGCGATCCTAGCAGGCCGGGGCGATTTGCCCATGACCGTGGCCGCCGTGCCGCAGTCGCGAGACAAATGCACCGCGATCGAAGCAATGCGCCGAAGAGACCTGCGCAGCGCCGAAATTCCGTCAAAGTTCTCTGCTGAATGGCGTCCCTGAGGCGCCTCCCGAAATGCGCATCCAGTTTTTGCACGACCCGTAGTCAGGTACCCCGATGAACGCCCTTCGCCTCCCTCGCACCGCGCGCGCCTGCAGCGCGCTCCGCTGCGGTACGGGCCTCCGATGACCGGCACCATCGCCCTGCTTGGCTGCGGTTTCGTCGCCGATCTCTACCTGCGCTCGCTACAGGCGATGCAGGGCATCGCCGTCCATGCCGTCCACGACCGCGACGCCGCCCGCCTGTCGCGTTTCTGCGGCCATTGGCAGCTGCGTGCCGAGCCCGATCTCGAGGCCTTCATCGCTGGCCTGCCCCAGGGCTGCGTGGTGCTCAACCTGACGAACCCCGCCGAACACTACGCGCTGAACCTAAGGCTGCTCGAGGCGGGGCACCATGTCTATTGCGAGAAACCTCTCGCCATGGAAGTTGGGCAGGCCAAGGCGCTGCACGCGCTAGCCTTGAAAAAGGGCCTGCTGCTCGCCTCCGCCCCCTGCTCGGTGCTGGGCGAGGCGGCGCAGACGCTGGGGCACGCGCTGCGCCACGGCACCGCAGGCACGCCGCGCGCGATCTACGCCGAGCTCGACGACGGTTTCATCCCCCAGGCGCCATACACCGGCTGGCACAGCGAGACCGGCGCGCCGTGGCCCTATGAGGACGAGTTCGCAACCGGCTGCACGCTGGAACATGCGGGCTATTACCTCACCTGGCTGATCTCGTGGTTCGGCACCGTCCGCAAAGTGGTCGCCGCCTCGGCCGAAGTGCTGCCGGACAAGGCCGGGCTGACAGCTTCCGCCCCGGACCTCTCTGTTGCGACGCTCTTCTTCGAGAACGGACCGGTCACCCGGCTCACCTGCTCGATCGTCGCCAGCCACGGCCATGGCATCCGCATCTTCGGCGACAAGGGCGTGCTGAGCTGCGAGGCCTCCTGGGACAACGATGCCAAGGTGCGCTTCGCCAGGCGCCGCACGCTGCGCCGGCGGCTGATCGAGAGCCCCTTCCCCCGCCGCCTCCGGCTGCCACACCCAACCCATCCCAAGGTGAAACGCTGGGGCGCCGCTGCGATGAACTTCATGCTCGGCCCCGCCGAAATGCTGGAGTCCCTGCGCGAGCGCCGCCCCTGCCGCCTGTCGTCGGAGTTTGCCTTGCACCTGACCGAGGTCACGCTGGCGATCCAGAACGCCGGCGAGGACAGCGGCCTGCAGGTGATGACCACCCGCTGCGATCCCATGGAGCCGATGCCATGGGCGAAGTGACTGGAAAAATGACCGACGCAGCGATCGACGATGGGACCGGCCAAACTCGAATCCTGCTGACCGGCGCCACCGGCTTCCTCGGCCGCGCGGTGCTTGCCGAGGCCCGCGCGCAGCGGCTGCAGGTTATCGCGCTCTGCCGCGCCGCCGCGCCGGAGAAGGGCGCTCAAGGCAAGGTCATAAGCTGGATCGAGGCCGATCTCGCGGACCCCGCCTGCATCCCGCGCCTGCGCGAGGCGGCCCGGGGCTGTTCGGCAGTGATCCATGCCGCGGCGCATCTCGGCTCCGACGAGGCTGCTGTCACCGCGGCCACCGTGGACGGCACCCGCCACCTGCTCGCCGCGCTCGAGGGGCTGCAGCTGCACCTCGTGCTGGTCAGCTCGATCGGCGTCTACGACACTGCCCGGCTCTCCCCCGGAGCCGACGTCACCGAACGGACCCCGCTCGAAACCAGCGCCACGGCCCGCGACCCATATATCGCCGGAAAGCTCGCGCAGGAAGAGCTCTGCCGCGCCGCTGACCTGCCGCTCTGGATCCTTCGGCCGGGCGTCATATTCGGCGCGGGACGCACGTGGAATGCCCATCTTGGCCCAACGCTCGGCCCGCTGCTGATCCGCGTCGGCACCAAGGGAGAGCTGCCGCTCGCCCATGTCTCGCATGTGGCGAAACGCCTGCTGCAGGCCGCCCTGCGCCGCCCCGACGGGGTGCGCGTGGTCAATGTCATCGACCCCGACCGTCCCGACCGCACCCGCTTCCTGCGGGCCCATGCCGCGTCGGGCTGGCCGAAAGCGGTGCTGCCGCTGCCCTGGCCGCTCTGGATGCTGGCCGCGAAGCTGCTGGCGCCGCTGGCCTCGCGCCTGCCCGGCCTGCTGCGCGTGCCGGTGCTCAAGGCACGGATGATGCCGCTGCACTACCCCGACAAGGGGCTCGTCGCGGCGCTCGGCTCGCTACCGCAGGACCGCTTCGGCGCGCTCATGGCCCGCGCCCTGCAGGAGAGCCGCGAATGAGCCTGCCCAAGCTCGCCTATCTTACCGGTGAATACCCCCGCGCCTCGGACACCTTCATCCAGCGCGAGGTCGCCGCCCTGCGCGAGCTCGGCCACGAGGTGCTGACCTGCTCGATCCGCACCACGGGCCCCGAGCATCTCGTCGGCCCCGAGCAGCGCGCCGAACACGCGCGGACCTTCAAGGTGCTGGATGCCTGCCGGTCGCCGCTGCGGCTGCTCCGTGCCCATGCCCGGGGGATGCGCCGGCCCCGCCGCTACCTGCGCGCGCTGACACTCGCGTGGCGCAGCGCACCGAAGGGACTCAAGGGGCGCGCCTTCAACCTGATCTACTTTGCCGAGGCCGGGGTGCTGGCCGAGGCGCTGGAGAACGCCGGCGTGCAGCATTTGCACAACCACATCGCAAAGGCGTCCTGCACCGTCGCCATGCTGGCCTCGGAGCTGTCGGGCATCCCTTTCAGCTTCACCATCCACGGGCCTGACATCTTCTTCGAGCCGCAGCACTGGCGCATCGACGAAAAGACCCGCCGGGCCCGCTTTGTCGCCTGCATCAGCGCCTTTTGCCGCGCGCAGCTCATGTGCTTCGCGGGCCGGCCGGACTGGAACAAGCTGAAGATCATCCACTGCGGCATCGAGCCCACGCGCTACGCGCCCTCGCGGCACGAAGGGCAGACCCTGCTCTTCACCGGCCGTCTTGCCGGGGTGAAGGGCGTGCCGGTCCTGCTGCGCGCACTGTCGGCGCTCGCACCGCGACACCCGGAGCTGCGTCTGCGCCTCATCGGTGACGGACCCGAACGCGCGGTGCTGGAGGCCATGGCGGCCGAGTTGGGCATCGCCGCGCGCACCGAGTTCCTCGGCTACCGCTCGCAGGCCGAGGTCGCAGAAGCGCTGGCCGAGGCCGACGTCTTCGTCTTGCCGAGCTTCGCCGAGGGCGTGCCCGTGGTGCTGATGGAGGCGATGGCCGCGCAGGTGCCGGTCGTGACCACCCGCATCGCCGGGGTGCCCGAGCTGGTCGATCACGGCGTCAGCGGCCTGCTGGTGCCGCCGGGCGAGGCTGAGGCGCTGACCGAGGCACTGGACGCCCTGCTCGCCGACCCGGACCTGCGGCGCAGCATGGGCGCCGCAGGCCGCGCCAAGGTCGAGGCCCACTTCACCGCGAAGACCGAGGCGGCAAAGCTCTCCGCCCTCTTCTGTGCAACCGAGCCTCGCGCATGACCGCCGTCGACGTCGTTCTCATCGGCCGCAACGAGGGCGACCGGCTGGTCGCCGCGCTGGCCTCGGTGATGGGACAGGCGCGGCAGGTGGTCTATGTGGACAGCGGCTCCACCGACGGCAGCCTCGCCGCGGCGCGCGACGCCGGGGCGAAAGTGGTGGAACTGGACCTGAGCACCCCCTTCACCGCCGCCCGCGCCCGCAACGCGGGTTTCGCGGCGCTCGACGATCCGCAGCTCGTGCAGTTCATCGACGGCGACTGCGCCCTGGTGCCCGGCTGGCTCGACAGCGCCCGCGCCCATATGCGCGCGCACCCGAAGACCGGGCTTGTCACCGGCTGGCGCGCAGAGATCCACCGCGACGCCAGCCTCTACAACCAGCTCTGCGACGTCGAATGGCACCGGCCCGCCGGTGAAATCCGCACCTGCGGCGGCGACATGATGCTGCGCGCCGAAGCCTTCATCGAGGTCGGCGGTTTCGACCCCAGGGTGATCGCCGCCGAGGACGACGAGGTCTGCACCCGCCTGCGCAAGGCCGGCTGGACGCTGGAACGGCTTCCGCGGGAGATGACCCGCCACGACGCCGCCATGCTGCACTTCGGTCAATGGTGGAAACGCGCCGTGCGCACCGGCCATGGCTTCGCGCAGGTCGGCCATTTGCACCCTGACTGCTTCACCACCGAGCGCAAGCGCGCGCTGGTCTATGCGCTGCTGCTGCCGCTTTTGATCCTTCTCGGTGCCGCCCTTTTCTGGCCGCTCGCCCTTGCAGCGCTGGCCGTCTACCCGCTCAACTGGATGCGCACGGCGCAGGGCCTGCGCCGCGAGGGGCTGCCAGCCCCCGAGGCGCGCCGCCATGCGCTGCTGCTCACCCTGTCCAAATTTCCCAACCTCATCGGCATGGCCACCTTCCACTCGCGCCGACTGAGACAGGCGCCCATGCGCCTGATCGAGTACAAGTAAGGAGCCCTCATGCCTCAACCGATCCGCGTGGGCCTCATCGGCGCCGGTTATATCGCCAGCTGGCACGGTGATGCACTGAAGGCGACCGAGGGCGCGCAGGTCACCGCGGTCTGCGACCTGTCGGAACCCGCCGCCGAGGGGCTGGCCATGGCCTATGGCGCCGTCCCTTTTACCTCCGTCGAGGCGCTGATCACCTCCGGCGCTTGCGACGCGGTGCATATCCTCACCCCGCCGCAGCTGCACGCGGGGCTGGCGCAGCAATGCCTGAGGGCGGGGCTGCACGTGCTGGTCGAAAAACCCGTCGCGGTGAGCCTTGCAGAGACCCGCGCCATTGCCGAGACCGCCGAAGCCGCGGGCAAGCGTTTTCAACCCGGGCACAACTTCCTTGGCCTGCCCTCCTACGTCCGGATGAAAGAGGCGCTGCAGGCCGGCACCTATGGCCGCGTCTCGCAGGCCGAGATAACCTGGGCGCTGCCGCTGGCGCCGCTGCGCTCGGGTCCGTTCAGCCTGTGGCTGCTGCGCGAGCCGAAGAACATGCTGCTCGAGCTGGGGCCGCACCCCTTCGCCTTTGCCGTCGATCTTTTCGGCCCGCTCGACATCCTGCATGCCGAGGCGACCAAGCCGATCGGGCTTCCGGGGGATGACCTCCGCCCGCAGGGCTTCCGCATCCTCGCTCGCGCCGGCGGGGTCGAGATCACCTTCCAGCTGTCGATGGTCGAGACGGTGGACGACCGCTCGGTGACCCTGCGCGGCTCCTCGGGGCGGGCGCGTCTCGACTATGCGGCCGACACGCTGGTGGTGGACCGCGAAAATGCCTCGGACCTCATCATGAACCCTCTGCGGCGGCAACTGGACCAAAGCTGGCAACACCTGCGCGAGGGTCTGCGCAACGCCGCGATCCAGACTGTATCGCTCAACCAGAAAGGCCCCTACGCCAAGAGCTTCCGCGGCATGATGGCGGCCATCTACGACCCGCTCGCAGCGGGTCAGCCGCAGGACACCCGCTTCTCGGCGCGGAGCGCCGTCGCGGTCATGGAGGCCATCGAGGCCGCCATCGCCAAGCTCCCCCCCGAAACGCTGGACGTGAAAGCGCCCGCCGTGCAGACCCGTAAGCCGAGGCCCACCGCCATGGTGATCGGCGGCACCGGCTTTATCGGCCGCGCCCTGACCCGGCGGCTGGTGGCCGAGGGCCAGGACGTGCGGGTGCTCTCGCGCGGGCGCCACGGCCCCTTCCCCGACCTGCCCGATCAGGTAGAGACGGTCGGCGTTTCGCTCCATGATCTCGACGCGCTCACGCAGGCCATGCAGGGCATCGACACAGTCTATAACCTTGCCCGTTCGCTCGAGACGACCTGGGCCGGGGCGCTGGTCAACGATGTCGGCGTCTCCACCCGCATCGCCATGGCCAGCGAGGCGGCGGGGGTGAAGCGGCTGGTCTACACCGGCACCATCGCCAGCTACGACATGTCCGATCCGCATGTGCAGATCACCGAGGAAACCCGTTTCCCGGACGACATGACGGGCCGCAACCTCTACGCCCGCTCCAAGGCCGAATGCGAGCGCCAGCTGAGGAAGCTGCACGCCGAGCGCGGTCTGCCGGTGACCATCGCCCGGCCCGGCATCGTCGTGGGCCACGGCGGGCCGCTGCAACATTGGGGGATCGGCCGCTGGCATGGTGCGGGCGCGGTGCGCATCTGGGGGCCGGGGCAGAACATCCTGCCCTTCGTGCTGATCGACGACGTGGCTGACGGGCTGCTCCGCATGGGTGCTGACCCCGCGGCCATCGGCCAGAGCTTCAATCTCGTGGGCGAGCCCATGCTCACCGCGCGCGGGTATTTCGACGCGATCGAGGAAACGCTCGGCGCCCGCATCCGCGTGAGCTCGGGCAACCTTTCGATCTTTTACGCCGCTGACGCGGTCAAATATGGGCTCAAGAAATACGCCCTGCGCAAGAAAGCGCTGGTGCGCCCCTCGCTGGCCGACTGGCAGAGCCGCGCGCATTTCTCGCCCTTCGTCAACGACAAGCCGAAAGCCGTGCTGGGTTGGCAACCCGAAGCGGACCGCGGGCGTTTCATCGAAAGAGCCATCACCGAAGCAAATCTCTTCGGGTTCTAGGGGGGCGTTTCGCGGCCACTGCGCCCATTTCCTCCTTATTGTTGACCGAATCTCATGGCCTTATGGCATCAATGGTCATGAGTGCATGGGCCGTGTGAACGTCGGGCGTGGCCCGGCGCCGCCGGCCTGAAAGCAGGCGGTCTCCTTGCCGATTGGGCAGGGGCTCCGCAGGTGGGGTGCCCGCGTGTGAGGTGCGGAGAGACGAGTATGGTAGAACGCCGCAAGTTCCAGCGTCGGAAACGGGTCGATGAGACGCCGGAGGATCCGCCGATCTTCCCGCTCGAGCGCCGCGCCGACCGGCTCGCCCGCCGCGAAGCCGAGCGCGAGGCCGAGGACGCCCGCACCGAACAGGGCCGCGCAGACCAGATGCGGACCGACCAAATCCGGGTTGCCCAGATCCAGACTGAGCAGCACCGCGCGGAGGTGGAGACCGCCCGCCGGCAGCCCGCCGCGACCCGCGCCCGCACCGTGACGCCACTCCCTGCGCCCGAGCCGCTCGCGCCCCGCGCCGAGGCGGCCGATCCCGCCCCCGCCCCGCGCCGCCCGATCACCCGCCGCGCAACGCCCCAAGCCGGGGCGCTGTGGGACCGGCTGCCGGTGCTCGAGATCGACAGCGTCCATCTCGAGCGCAACCGCATCATCACCGCCAGCCGCGAAGACCCGGCCCATGCCGCCTTTGATGTGCTGCGCACCCGCTTGACCCAGGCGCTGGCCGAGAACGGCTGGACCCGCGTCGGCATCACCTCGCCCAGCAAGGGCTGCGGCAAGACGTTCACCGCCGCCAACCTCGCCATCTCGATGTCGCGGCAAGAGGGGCTGCGGGCGCTGCTGATGGATCTCGACCTGCGCAACCCGTCGCTGCACAAGGTCATGGGGATGCGCGCGCCCGGTGCCATGGGGGCGCTGCTGCGCGGTGTGATCCCTCCCGAGGCGCACCTGCTGCGCATGGGCGAGAACCACATCCACGCCGGGCACAACATCGCCTTCGGCTTCAACGAGGTCATCGAGCCCTACGCCGCCGAGCTGCTCAACGCGCCAGCCACCGCCGAGGTGATCACCTCGATCGAGGCACGACTGCAGCCCGATGTCATGCTCTTCGATCTGCCACCCGCGCTCTACTACGACGATGTTCTGGCCTTCCGGCCGCAAATCGACGGGGTGCTGATGGTGGTCGGCGGCGGGCTGACCACCGAGCGCGAGATCCGCGAGGTCGAGCGTCGCCTCGGCGCCGATACGCCGCTGCTCGGCATGGTGCTGAACAAGGCCGAGGGCACCAACCTCAAGAAGTACCAATACTGAGAAAGGCGGGCCCCGGGCCCGCCTTTTCCGACTCAGCTCACCTTGTCGCCGGCCAGCTTGGCTCAGGCTCCGACGCGCGGCAAGAAACGCTCGATCATCGGCAGCCTGTCGCCCAGCAGGCGCAGCACGCCAAAGAGCGCGGCCCCCAAAGCCAGCACCAGCGCAGCGACGCCGAGCCCCCTGCCGCGACGGTCGCGGCGGCTTTTCACCGGCGGGATCGCCACCACGGGCTGGATCCCGAGCACCCGTTCCATCTGTGCCGCGCTGCGCAGAGCCGGGTTCATCATCTCGGCGGCAAAGGCCGCGATCAGCCCGGCGATCAGGCTCGCCACGGCGCCCACGGCCACCAGCTTGCGGCGGCTCTGCGAGGCCGAGACCTCGGGCACCAGCGCCGTCTCGAGCACCTCGAAGCGGTCCGACTGCTGCCGGTCCTCGAGCATCTGGCCCATCTCGGCATCCGCCTTGCGGCGGGTGATCACGCTGTACTGGTCCTGCAGCTGCGTGCGCTCGCGCTCCAGCCCGCTGAGCTCGCGCTCGACCTCGGGCGCACGGCGGAGGGTCTCTTCGATTCCGTCGATGCGCACCGCGACCAACTGCCTCTGCTCTTCGAGCAACGCCAGCTGGCGGGCCTGCACGTCCTCGCGCTGGCGGGCGGAATTGGCCTGCAGCGCAACGATGTCCCGGTCGAGCTGCAGCTTGTTGTCCTCGAGCGTGCCAAGCTGGTCGCGCATGGCCGTCAGCCCGGAAGGCAGCGCTTCGGAATTCTGCTTCTTGAACTCGGCGATACGGGCATCCATCGCCTCGATCTCGGCCTCGACCCGCGCGTCCTCGGCCTCGAAGAAGGCCAGAGCGTCACGCGCCCGAGTCTCGCTTCGGCTGCGCGACATGTCGATCACCGAGTACATCAGCTCGTTGGCCACGTCCGCAGCCTTCTGCGGATCGTCGAGCCGTACGGTGATCATCAGCCCCGAGGGCTGGTTCTGCGGCGCGTAGACATTCGGGGTGGCGCGGATTTCCTGGATCGAGGCCGACTCGCGCATACGGAAGACGCGCTCGTTCATCGGCATCTCGGGACCGGACACGAACAACCCGTGCTCTTGCATGATGCGCACGAGGTTATCGCGCGACATGATCCGCTGCTCGATGAGCTGTACCCGCCGAGAGGCGGACTCCGCTGCGACGGTGGCGCTGGTCGGATTGGGCGCAACCTGCGCTTCCTCGATCTGCACCACCGCCGTCGCCTCGTAGAGCTTGGGCTGATTCAGCGCGAAGAACACGGCGATCGCCGTGCCGACCACGAAGGTCAGGGCAATCAGAACAAAACGGCGGCGCACTGCGGAGAGCACCTCGGAAAACGACTGGAACTGGTTCACAACAAAACTCCCGCAATGGCCCCCAATGCGATCGGAAAGCGGCGCCCCTGCCCCGGCCAATTTGGGGTTGGGACCAGGGGCAAGCGCGCCGCTTTCATGTCAAAATCTAACAATTTCGCCCGGTTTACGCCATCTTTATACCGGGCCAATCGGGAAACACTTCGTGTCCAATGTCGGGATCAAGGTCACATTTAGGACATAAACTAGGGATTTTTCGCCTGTCACTCGTGGGGAAGGGTGCAAATCGACAAGATCAGGTCAAATTTCACGATCTGGAGCATCGGCAGAGTCGCCCCAGCCCCAAGCCCCATTTCCGCCACCATTCGCATTGCCCCCAGCGGCAGGCGCGATTCCATCGCCTCGAATCCAAAGAGCGCGCCGGTCAGCGGGTACTGCGCCTTGTAGGCCGCCTCCTTGGCGCTGAAAATTCTCACTCCGGCGCGCGAGAAAGGCATCGGCGAGAGCCGCGCCAGTTCGGGCACGCTGGCAATGCTGCGGATCAGCTCCGAGCGCATCGGACGATCGACCTCAAGATCGATTCCCAGGCCGCGCCAGTCCCGCGCCCTTGCCGCCATGGCAAGGCAGAGACCCTCGGTATGGGTGATGCTGGCGACAACGCCCTCGGGCCAGACCGGTGCCCGATCCGCGCCCTTGGGAATGGCAACGTCCGGCAGGCCGAGCTGGCGCAGCGCCGCACGCGCCGCCAGCCGGCCACCGGCAAATTCCGCCTGCCGCTTCGGGACCGCCCGGGAGATGCCGGCGCGTTCCTCGGGGAAAAGCTCCGACAGATCCTCCACCGGCTCCGACACCGCCCAGACCAGACCCTCGGGCAGCGTGACCCCATTCAGCAGATCCCTGAGATCCTCGGGCCGGACCATGTCAGGCGCGCCTCTTGGCGCGCATCTCGCGACGCCGGGCCATGAGGTCCGCCCGCATCTGTGCGCGCGGGTTCAAAGGCGGAGCCGCCTCCGGAACGGCGCGCCCTGTCTCGGTCCCGATCCCCGTCTCTGTCGACGTCTGAAGCGCATTCAGCACGACCGGTCCCACTGGTGCAGCCCGCTTGGGCGCGGGCGCAGCCACGCCGCCGGTAAGCCCCGCGACCCGCTCGGCCAGGTCCGCCAGCACCGGGAAGCGGAAGATGTCGGTGATCGACAGGCCCTTCACCCCCAGCCCGTCGCGGATCGCCCGATGCGCCTGCACCGCGAGCAGCGAATGCCCGCCCAGCTCGAAGAAATTGTCCCGCCCGGAGAGCCCCCGCACCCCCAGCACGGTCGACCAGATCTCGGCGATCTCTGCCTCGACCCGCGTTGTGTCCACCGTCTGTGCGGGCGTCGCCACGGGAGTCGGCGCGGCGGCCATCGGTGCATCGACCGGTGTCGGAGTCCCCCGCCGCGCCACGGGCGCGGGCAGCGCCTTGCGGTCGACTTTCTTGTTCGGCGTCAGGGGGAAGGTGTCGAGCCTGACAAAATGCGCGGGCACCATGAAGGCGGGCAATCCGCTGCCCATCGCGGCCCGCAGCCCACCCTCGTCCACCTTGGCGGACGCGGTGTAATACCCCACGAGCCGCAGATCGCCGGGGCTGTCCTCGCGCGCCACGACAACCGCCTGGGCAATCTCAGGCTGCGCCTCCATGACGGCCTCGATCTCGCCCAGTTCGATGCGGTAGCCGCGCAGCTTCACCTGATGATCGACCCTTCCGATGAAGTCGATCCGCCCATCCATCCGCCGCCGCACCAGATCGCCGGTGCGGTACATACGGCCCGAATGGAACGGGTTGGGCACGAAGCGTTCCCCGGTCAGCGCCTCTTGTCCCCAATAGCCGCGCGTCACCCCCTCGCCGCCGATCCAGAGCTCGCCCGGCACGCCCACGCCCACCGGCTGCCGCGCCTCGTCCAGAACGTAGAGCTGCTGGTTGGCCAACGGCAGGCCGATGTTCACCACGCCCTCGTCCGCGTGCGCATCCTCGGTCGAGGACCAGATCGTCGTCTCGGTCGGCCCATACATATTGGTGATCGAAGCGTCCGTGATCCGCGCGAACTCCTCGACCAGCGCGCCGGGCAGCGGCTCGCCGCCGAGAAAGAGGTGCGCCACCTTCGACAGCGCATAGCGCGCCTCGTCGTTCATCGCGATCATCCGCGCCATCGACGGGGTGCACTGCATGTGCGTCACCCCATGGCGCAGGATCTGCGCGGCGATCGAGAAGTCCTCCTCCGCCAGTTCCGGCGCCACATTGGCCCGCTTCACCACCTCGGCCAGCGGCCTCAGACCCTGCAGCACGGTCTCGACCGGGATCCCGTAGTCGATCAGGCAGGCGATCTCTCCCACGCCGATCCGTTTCAGCTGCTCGGTGCGCTCAAGCGCGTCCTCGACCGTCCCAAAGAGCCCGCTTTCGGTGAAATACCGCTCGAAGGCGAAATCGAGAATGGCCTCTAGATCGTTGGGCTCCAGAATATCGAGGTCCAGATCGAAAGCGTTGTTCACCCCCTTCGGCCGTTTGAACGCCGGGAAGGCCCAGGCGTATTGCTTGATCAGCGCCGCCGCGGACCGCAGGTACTCGCGCATCGGCCCGCGCGCGGTCTCGCGCGCCTGCTCACGGGTTTCGGCGATGTAGCTGTGCAGCATCAAGGTGACGGTGAAATCCTTGGGATCGCGCCCGGCCTCGCGCAGCGCCGCATGGTAAAGACGGATCATCTCGGCCACGTCGTCGATGCTCTGGCCCAGCAGGTGCGTCAGCACGTGGCAGCCATGGGTGCCCGCATCCTTCCAGGTCTGCGGGTTGCCGGCGACGGTCAGCCAGAGCGGCAGCTCCTTCGACACGGGCCGTGGCTGGGTCACCACGTCATGGGTCGAGTCGTCCTTGCGCGGGAAGGCGACAGGCCGACCCGCCCACAATTCCCGAATCTGGGAGATATTCTCGATGACGGCCTTCTTGTTGTCCGGCGGCGTGTTCTCGGGGCGCAGCACGAAGTCATCCGGCTGCCAGCCCGAGGCCAGTGCCAGCCCCGCACGGCCGTTGGTGAGGTTGTCGATCACCGCCCATTCCTCGGCGATCCGCGCCGGGTGGTGCAGTGGCGAGACCACCGAGCCCGCGCGCACCGCGAGGGTCTCGGTCACCGCCGCCACCGCCGCCCCGGTCACCGAGGGGTTCGGGTAGGGCCCGCCAAAGGCGTGGAAGTGCCGCTCGGGGGTCCAGACCGCGCAGAAGCCGTTCCTGTCACCGAACTTCGCACCCTCGAGCAGCAGCCGGTACTTGTCGCGACCGGCACCGTCGTCGTTGCCCCAGTAGTAGAGCGAGAACTCCATGCGCGCGTCCGAGAGCGGCATCGGCCCGTTCGAGACCAGCCCCCGGTCCTCGTCCGAGGTCAGCACCACCTTGAAGCCGCGCGCCAGCGTGTAGAAAAGCTCCAGCACGGAGATGTCGAAGCTGAGCGAGGTCACCGCCAGCCATGTGCCCGCTGACTCGTGCGGCACGACGGCGTCCATTCCGGTAAAGAAGTTCACCACGTTGTGGTGCTCGACCATCACCCCCTTGGGCGTGCCCGTCGAGCCGCTGGTGTAGATCAAATAGGCAATGTCCTCGGGGCCGCTGGTCGCCTCGGGGCGCATGGCCGGGGCTTGCGACAAGCGCGGGTCGGCGTCGAGCAGCAGAAGCTGCGCGTCATGCTCCGGCAGGGTCTTCGCCAACGCCGACTGGGTGACGATCACCGGCGCACCGCTGTCGGCGATGTAGTGCTGCAGCCGCTCCGCCGGGTAGGCCGGGTCGAGCGGCAGGTAGGCGCCGCCCGCCTTGAGGATTCCAAGCGCCCCGACCAGCAGGTCGATCGAGCGGCGCGTGCAGAGGCCCACGACCACGCCCGGCCCGACGCCCATGGCCTGCAACACCTGCGCCGCGCGGTTGGCGCGGGCGTCGAGGTCGGCGTAGCTCAGGCTCTGCCCCTCGAAGACCAGCGCCACGGCCCCGGGGGTCTTGGCCACCTGCGCCTCGAACGCCGCCTGAACCGTCAGGTCGCGGTCATGCGCCACCCCGGTGGCGTTCCACAGGTCGATGACCATCGCGCGCTCGGCCTCGGGCAGGATCGGCAGGTCGCGAATCTCGGTGTCGCCGGTCAGATGCGCCGCGATCAGCTCAAGCCGGGCGGCGATCAGCTCCACCTGCGCGGCTGGGATGCGGCCGATGTCGGCATGCAGCAGGATGCCCTGAGCGGTCTGCTCGACGGTCAGCACCGCGCCGGGGATTGGCCCGGCGGCAAGGCTCAGCCCCAGATGCGGTACCTGTGGCGCACCGCTCAACTCGGGCGTGCGGGCGGGCAGATCGGTGGCAAAGCCCCGGCGCCTGCGCGCCTCGGTCATGGCCTCGGCCATACGTGCCTGCAGTGCGTCGGCATCCCCCTCGGCCTCAATGCGCAGCGGCACCCAGGGGGTGAGTATCCCGCTCTTGGCCAGCCCGCTCAGCGCGAGGTCCGCAAGGGCAATGTCGCACACCCCCTGCGGATCGTGCCGCACGGCAAAGGCAGCGACGACCGCGGCGAAATCGGCCTCGCCGAGCGAGAGCGTGCGTCGGGTGATCGCGCCCGCCTGCCGACCGAGACCCGGCATTTCAAAGGCGCACAGCGCGGCCAGCCGTCCGCGCCAGAAGGGTTCATGTGGGGCGACGGTCCGGATGGCGGTGTCGATCCGGGCGCGCTCCTCCGGCTCCACGAGATCCAGCGCTCCGCCGGGTTTGCCGACCTGCGCCACCAGCGCCGGCGCGCCGCAGGGATGGGTGAAATGCGCCAGCCGCAGCGCGCCGCTGCCGCAGGCAACGGTGAGATGATCGTCGCTGGCCTCGAGGATCTCCCCCGGGGTGCCACGCCCCTCGATCCCCCGGGCCTCGCCCACCAGCCAGATGCGCCCATTGGCGCGCACCTTCGGGGCCGAGAGCGGATTGGCATAGCCGCCGTGATCCAGCGCCCGAACCAGGCGGGCAAGGTCGGTGGCGGGCTTGGTGAAATCCAGCAGCCCGTGGCCCGAGGGCCGGTCGGCCAGCGCGTGGTAGCTGCGTTGCGAGAGGTCCTGCGGCAGGCGTTTCAGGTCGGTCGCCAGTTGATCGATCACCTCGTCGAAACTGTCGATGGCCGCCTCGAAAGCCTTGGCGTTCAGCGTCAGCGCGGTGTCGCTGGCCGAGATGTCGAAGCCGCGGGTCACGAGGATATCGCCCTCGTCCACGCCGCCCTCGATCATATGCCAGGTGATGCCATGGCGGGTTTCGCCCTCGATCAGCGCCCAGACCGGGGCATTGAGCCCGGCGTGCCGCGGCAGCGGCCCGTCGTGGAAATTGACCGCGCCCCTGACGGGCAGCGCCAGCACATCCGCGGGAATTATGTCCAGATTAGAGATCGAGAGCAGGTAATCGAAGGGCTGCGGCAGTCGCTCTGCCAGACCGGGACCGGGAGCGACGACCGCAATTCCCTGATCCGTCGCCCATTTCCCGATTTCGGGATTTCTGGTCACAACCGCCTCGATGCGATGTCCGGCGGCGTGCAGCTTCCCGGCGCATTGCACCAGCAAGGACTCGTTGCCGATGACGACAGAGCTGAACTTGTCCATCACAGTCTCTCCGCGTTCGCCTCTGCGCCGCCTGTCCCCGCGGGGACGGCGCGTCGCGCCGCGGGCCGGAACAGGGCGCGAAGGTCATGGGATATCAGGTCGCGCAGGAAATGCGCGGGATCGGCGGCGGGCTTGCGCTGGATCACCCGACGCAGCCGCCAGAGCAGCCCGCCGCAGGCGTGCGACAGCGTCGCCAACACCGCGTAGCTTCTACCGTGGGTCTTGGAGAAATAATGCCAGCGGCTGTCGAGCCAGAAGGTGGGAATGCGGGTCCAGCGCTTCATGCCCGTCGAGACCGAGCCGATGTGCATGACCTCGCTGCCTCGCACGTAATGGGTCTGATGCCCGGCACGGGCGGCGCGGTGGCAGAGCTCGGTTTCCTCGAAGTAAAGAAAGAAGGTCTCGTCGAAGAGCCCAATCTCAGCCAGCACCGCCTGCCGTATCATCAACGAGGCACCGGCCAGCCAATCCACGCGCTGTGTCCCCGCGGGGACAGGCATCGGCACGGCCTTGCGCCGCAGCAGCCGCGAGACCGGGCCGAAGCGGGCGGCGCCTTCGAATTCCGAGGCGATGGAGGGGAAGCGGAACGCGGTCATATGCGCCTCGCCGTCCTCGCCGTGAAGATAGCTCCCAGCCAGGCCGGCCTCGGGGTGCGCTTCAAGATGTGCGACCAGCGCGCGGATCGCACCCGGCGCGGGAAAGGCGTCGGAGTTCAGCAGGTAGACGTAGTCGGGGCGGCTGCCGTCCGACCATCCCGCCTGGATGCCGATGTTGTTGCCCGCGCCAAAGCCGCCATTGTGGTCGGAGCCGATCAATCGGATCGGCGCGCCCCGGGCCCAGCCCTCTGCCGCGAGCGCTGCCTTCATCTTTTCGTAAGATCCGTCGCCGCTGGCATTGTCGACGATGACCAGCTCGGCCTCGAGACCCTGCAGCGCCCGCAGCGCCGCCTGCGCCGAGCGCAGGGTCATCTCCGCCGTGCGGTAGTTGAGCGATATGACGAGCACGCGCGGCATGGGCTATTCCGCCGCCTCGGCAGGGAACGGCAGCGCCCGGCGGTCGGTGGCAGATGCCTCGGCTTCGGCCTCGGCAATGGCCTGCTGCATTTGCGCGGCCAGCACCCGCACGTTGGGCTCGAGCACCATGGAATCGTGATCCCCCGGCACCTCGTGCACCTCGACCCCGGGCACATATTGTCCCCAGTCGTTGTCGGCCAGCACGTAGGCGCGTTCCGAATTTACCATGCGGCCGCCGCCAACCTGCCACTTGCCGACCAGCGGCGGGCGGTAGAGCACCAGTCTCCCGTCCCAGGGGCGGACGCGGTACTGCGCCACGGCCTGCAGGAAGGCGGCTTCGATCTCGGCGTTGTGGAAGGCGTGCCCGGCATGGGTGGCCTCGCTGGCGCGGCGCTTGGCGATCTCCCAGCGCAGGCGGTTGCGCGCCCAGACCAGCGGGTAGAGCGGTCCTTTGGCCCTGGCTTCCTGCCACTGGATGCGCAGCCGGTCGGCGCGTCCGAGCGGGCGGCGTGTCGGCAATGGTGTGTCGAGCAGGACGCAGAGCGCGACCTCTTCGCCCAGGGACTCGAGCTGGCGGGCAATCTCGTAGGCGGTGATCCCACCGCCCGAGAAGCCGCCGAGCATGTAGGGGCCCTCGGGCTGCACCTGCCGCATCTCGGCGATGTAATCGGCGGCGGCAGCCTCGATGGTCGCGTGGGGCGCCTCGCCGCCGTAAAGCCCCTTGGCCTGCAGCCCGTAAAAGCGCCGGTCGGCCCCCAGCAGATGCGCGAGATGGCGCAGGTTGAGCACGTTGCCGAACATCCCCGCCACGAGGAAGAACGGCCGGCGCGGCCCGCCCTCTCCGTCGTGCATCGGCACCAGATGGGTGAAGCGGCGCTCGGGGGTCTTGGGCGTTTCGCTCTCTGCACCGCCCACGTGGCCGGTGCGCTCGGCGATGAGCGCGGCGCAGCGGCGGATGGTCGGCGCCTCGAACAGCACCGAGATCGGGAAATCGACGCGGAAGGCCTTGCGCACCATGGCAAACAGTCGCACGGCGATCAGGCTGTGCCCGCCAAGGTCGAAGAAACTGTCTTCGGCTCCGACGCTCTGCACGCCGAGAAGCTCCTGCCAGAACCCGGCGAGCGTGCGCTCTATCTCGCCTTCGGGGGCGACGAAATCGCTGTCCAGTTGCGGGCGTTCGAAGCCCTGTCCCTCGGGCGTGTCGAGGCTCGCGGCGGCACTCTGCCGTCTGAGCTGGTCGAGATCCATCGACGAGACCACCACCTGCGGCAGGCCGAGCGCCAGAGCGCGGGCAAAACCCTCGACGCCTTCTTCGGGCAGGATGCCCTGCGACAGGGTGTGGGCCAGCCGCTCCTCTGCGGGCGAGAGCGGCTGCGCTCCGCCCTGGTCCTCGGTCTCCAGCTCGGCAGCGGTGAGCCGCGGCGCGGCCTGCAACTGCTCGGGCGTGTCGAGGCGGCGGAGGGTGAAGCCGGTGATCTCCATCAGCACGCTGCCATCTGGCGCGCAGAGGGTGACGTCGAAACTGGCGGTTCCGCTCTCGGCCCGATTGTCCGCCGCACTGCGGACCCAGCTCACGATACGATCGGGCAAAGGTGCGTAGACGCGGACTCGGGCGTAGGACACCGGCACCCAGAGGTGGGTCGGCTGCCAGCCCGGGATCAGCGCCATCGCCCAGCCGGTGGCGATGTCGAGAAGCGCCGGGTGCAGCAGGCAGCCGTCCTGCGCCGCCTCGGGCGGCAAGGAGAGATCGGCAACCCCCTCGCCCTGCCCCAGCGCCGCGGCGTCGAGCACCTTCCAGCGCGGCCCGAAGGCAAGCTGCTGGTCCTGCGCGGCGGCGAGCTTGCTACCGCGCGGCGCGCGCTCGGGGGCAGCGCATCGGGCGCGCAGGGCTGTCACGTCGAGCCGTGCCGGGCGCTGCAGGGGCAGGAGCGACAGCGTCGCCTGCGCCGTGAGCGCGAAGCCACAACGACCATTCAGCGTTGCATCGGCCAGCACCTCGAAGCCGTACCCCTCGTCACGGCGGGTGAGTCGCAGGCGAAGGTCGCGGGGGCGATCAGCGGCCACCTGCAACGGGCGCAGGAAGGCGAGGTCGCGGATCTCGAAAGGCTGGTCTTCGTGCTGCGCCTTCAGCGCATGGGCTGCAAGGGTCAGATAGCCGGTGCCCGGCAAAAGGGCGTCGCCCGCGCGGGTGCGGTGCTCGTCGATGATCCAGTCATCTGTCGAGAGCGTGCTCGTGAACAGCCGGTTGCCGAAACGATCGAAGGTGGCGTTGCCAAGCAGTGGCAGGCCAGCGGGCGCCACGGGCGGCGCAGGCAGATCTCCGCTGCGGGCGGCGACGGCCTCGGCGGCCATGCCGACCTCGTTCCAGATGCCCCAGTTGATCGCGGTGACCTGCGTCTGCCCGCCGGCGCGCGACCGCGCGAAGGCGTTGAGAAACTCGTTGGCGGCGACGTAATCCACCTGCCCCGCCGGGGCGGTGACGGTGGAGGAGGACGAGAAGAGCGCGATCCAGTCGGTGGCGCCATCGGGGAAGACCTCGCCCAGCACCTGCGTGCCGTGGATTTTCGGGGTGAAGACGTCCTCCACCGAGGCCGGCGTCTTGGTCAGCAGAGGCGCGTCGTAGATGACGCCCGCGGCATGGATCACCCCGGTGATGCGGCCAAAGCGCGCCTCGGCCGCTTCCCGCGCGGCCTGAAGCTGAGCGCGGTTGCAGACGTCGGCGGCGATCACCATGACCTCGGCCCCGGCCTCCTCGAGCGCCAGCACAGCGCGGATGCGGCGGGCGATGGCCTCCTGCGGCGCGTGGCGGGCAAGGTATCCCGGCCAGCCCTCGCGCGCAGGCAGGGCGCGGCGGGCGACGAGGATCAGCTTGGCGCCGTGCTTTGCGAAGGCCATGCCGAGCGACAATCCAATGCCGCCGAAGCCACCGGTGAGCAGGTAGGTCCCCCGCCCCGGCTGCGGCGCGCCCTCGGGCAGCGGCACGGGGGTCATGGTGCATTCGAACCGGCGGCCGTGTCGAAGGGCGGCGGTCGCATCCCCGGGCTCGGCAAGCAGGTCCTCGAGCACGAGATCGGTGAGCCGGGCGAAGGCGACCTCGTGCGCGGCCTCGGCCTTGCGCCGGGCAAAGGGCGTGTGGGCCCCGCGCTCGGGCAGGACCAGATCCAGCGTTTCGACACGCACACCGGGCACTTCGCGCGGGATGACACGGGCAGGTCCGGCGATGGTCGCCTTGGACGGATGCGCCAGCGGCTCGTCCTGCACCTGCGCGGCGCCGGTGGTCAGAACGGTCATCTGCAGCGGGCGCGGCAGCGGTTCCTCGGCCATGGCCTGCGCGAGGAAGAGCAGCGAGTAGAAGCCCTGCTCCTGCACGCGGTGGAAGAAGCTCGAGCCGGGACGGTGAGTCTCCCCCTCGGTGACCAGCCAGAAATGCGCGATACGCGTGGGCACATGACCCCGAAGCGCGAGGTCCTGCAGCAGCAGGTCGTAGCCCTCGCGGCCCCGCTCGGGCGGCAGGATATAGGAGCTTTCCGAGAGGCGGGAGAAGGCATCGCCGGGGCGCACCTCGATCACCTCATGGCCAGCGGCACCGAGCCGCGCGGCGCAGCGGGCCGCGAGCCCGGCCTCGTCCATGAACATCAGCCAGACCTGCGGCTCGACCGTCGCAAGCGCCTCGGTGACGTCCAGCGCAGCCTCGGCGACGCGCGGGCGCCAGACCGGCTTCCAGCCCCAGTCGGTCAGGTTGTCGCTGCGCATCAGGTGCTTCGGCGCGGGCTCGGCCTGTTTGCCCGGCGCGATGAAGTAGGGCGCGCGCTGGAAGGCGTAGGTGGGCAGCACGACGCGGTTGCGGCGGGCCTCGCCCCAAACCTGCGCCCAGTCGATCTCGGCGCCGAGCGCCCAGAGACGGCCCAGCACCTCGAACATGTGGCGGTCGTCGGCGATCTCTTCGTCGGGGTGGCGCAGTGAGGAAAGCACCTGCTGGCCGGGCACCGCGGGGTGCTGGCGGGCAAGCGACGAAAGCGCCTTGCCCGGGCCGACCTCCAGGAAAATGCGGCTCTGATGCGCGGCAAGCGTCGCCACGCAATCGGCGAAATGCACGGTCCCGCGCAGATGCTCGACCCAGTAATCGGGGCTGGTCGCCTCTTCGTCGGTCATCCAGCTGCCGCTGAGGTTCGAGGTCAGCGGGATGCGCGGCGGGCTGAGGTCGATGGAGCGCAGGTAGGCGCGGAACTGCTCGAGGATCGGCTCCAGCATCCGGCTGTGTGCGGCGATGTCGATGGCGATGCGCTGGCAGTCGATGCCGTCCGCGATCAGTCTCTGTTCAAGCGATTTCAGCGCCTCTGCAGGCCCCGAGGCCACCGAAAGCTCGGGCGCATTGACCGCGCCGAGGTCGAGGTCGGCGCCGAGGTAGCCCTGCAATGTCTCGGCGGGCAGGCCGACCGAGAGCATGCCGCCTGCCGGCACCGTGTCGAAGAGCCGTCCGCGCAGGTGCACAAGGCCGATGCAATCCTCGAAGCTCATCACGCCGGCGATGCAGGCCGCGGTGTTCTCGCCCATGGAATGCCCCGCGAGCGCGGCGGGCTCGAGACCCCAGCTCATCCAGAGCTTCGCAAGCGCCACTTCCGTCATCAGGATCAGCGGCAGCTGCAAGGAGGGGCGTTTCAGCGCCTCCTCGGCCGCCGCCTTCGCTTCCGGCGCGGGCAGCCAGAGGGCGCCGATGTCCTCGTCGGTGATCTCGGCCAGCGCGGCCAGTCCGCGGTTCATCCAATCGGCGAAAACAGGCTCTGTTTCGTAAAGATCGCGCCCCATGCCGGCGTATTGCGCGCCGCCGCCGGGGAAGAGGAAGGCGACGTCGGGCCGGTCGAGCGCGCTATGGGTATGCACCCGGCGGGGGGTGTTTTCCTCCAGCAGGCGCGCAGCCTCCTCATGGCTCGCGGCGACGACGACGCGGCGCTTTTCGAAGGCGCGGCGACCCTGCTTCAGGGTAAAGGCGACATCGGCCAGCGGCTGCTCCGGATGCGCGCGCAGGTGCGCGGCGAGGCGCTGCGCGTTCTGCTCCAGCGCCGCCTTGTTGCGGCCCGACAGGGTGAGGATCTGGAACGGCCAGTCGCTCACCTCCGAAGCCGGGCGCGGCGGCGCCTCCTGCAGGACCACGTGGGCATTGGTGCCGCCGACACCAAGCGAGTTCACCCCGGCGCGGCGCGGATGATCGCCGCGCGTCCACGGTGTCAGCCTGTCGTTCACCACGAAGCGCGAGTTTTCGAAGTCGATGGCGGGGTTGGGTTTCTCGTAGCTCAGCGAGGGCGGTATCTGCCCATGGTGCAGCGCCAGCGAGGTCTTGATCAGGCTCGCGACCCCGGCGGCGGTGTCGAGGTGGCCAATATTCGTCTTCACCGAGCCGATCCGGCAATGCCCTTGCTCGGAGCCGCTTTCAGAGAAGGCCTGGGTCAGAGCCGCGACCTCGATGGGATCACCGAGATAGGTGCCGGTGCCGTGGCATTCGACGTAATCGATGCTGTCCGAACTGACGCCCGCCACGGCCTGCGCCTCGGCGATCGCCTGCGCCTGACCATCGACCGAAGGGGCGAGATAGCCAGCCTTGCCCGCGCCGTCGTTGTTGATCGCCGAGCCCTTGATGACCGCCCAGACATGATCGCCGTCGGCAAGCGCATCCCCGAGGCGGCGCAGCACCACGACCCCGGCGCCGGAGCCGAAGACCGTGCCCTGCGCGCGGTGATCGAAGGCATGGCATTCGCCGTCGGGCGAGAGGATTTCGTTCTCTCGGTAGAGATAGCCGCGCCCCTGCGGCAGCTCGATGGTCACCCCGCCCGCCAGCGCCATGTCGCATTCGCCTGCGAGCAGCGCCTGAACGGCGAAATGCGTGGCGACGAGCGAGGTGGAACAGGCGGTCTGCACGTTGACCGACGGCCCGTGCAGGTCGAGCACGTAGCTGAGCCGCGTGGTCAGGAAGTCCTTGTCGTTGCCGGTATGGCGCAACAGGAACATGCCGGTGCTGTCGACGAGCTCGGGGTTGGAGCACAAGTTGACGTAGAAATAGCTGCCCATGCCGACGCCGCCGAAGACCCCGATGGAGCCGTCGAAGCTGTCGGGGACGTGACCGGCGGTCTCGAGCGCCTCCCAGGAGGTTTCGAGGAACTGCCGGTGCTGCGGGTCCATGATCGCCGCATCCTTGGGAGCGAAGCCGAAGAACTCCGCATCGAACATCTCGAAACCATCGAGCGGCGCTCCGAAGGGCACGTAGTCGCGGTGGCGCAGCAGGCCCGGGTCTTCGCCGGCCGCGCGCAACTCGTCCTCGGTGAAACGGCGGATGGCGCGGCGGCCCTCACGCAGGTTCTCCCAATAGGTGGCGATATCGGCGGCGCCGGGCAGATGCGCGGCCATGCCGACGATGGCAATGTCCGTCTCTGCGATACCTGTCTCGGCGATGTCACGTTGACTGTCCAAGAAGTCTTCCTCACTCGCACAAACCCCGCGACCTCATGCTCCGTAAAGACAGATTACGGAGAAAATTGGGCGTAATGCGGCGTGATCCGCCGTCGCGGGAAACAAAGCGGGACAGGTCACGGCACTGTCCGCCGCAAAGGAGACTATCAGGCGTAACCGCGCGTGTCTCGGGCCGCTGTCGCCGCAGGCGCGAGACCGGCGGGGCTCACCAGCCCTGGCTGCTGAGCGCGGTGACGGCGGGCCAGTTGAGCGAGATTGCAAGCACCGCCAGCGCCGCGCCGAAGAGCGCGAAGCACAGGTCGTGCAGCGGATCCCAGACGCCCATGCGCCGCGCCAGCCAGACCACCACCGGATAAGCCAGCGCAAAGGCCGCGCCGTAGCCGAGCAGAGCACCGATCAGCCCGTAGGTTTCCAGCCCGACGAGGATGCAGCCCACCATCAGCAGCGCCCGCGCCAGCGCGAGGACGAAGAAGCTGCGGCTGTCGCCCGCCGCCAGCGCCGCCTGGTCGTAGGTCTGCACGATGATCTGCGGCATCTGCATGCAGGCGATGAGCACCGTCACCGCCCCGGCGGCAAGATAGCGCTCGTCGTACATCAGTTCGACCAGCCCGTGGCCGCAGACGGCGAAGCTGGCGACCAGAACCAGAAGCGCGCCGGTCACCGAAAAGCGCATCTTGCGCAGGCGCAGGAAATTCTGGCGGCTCTGCCTCGGCGGGCTCTCGCGGTAGATCGGGATCAGCACCTTGCGCGTCACCATGCCGCCCAGCAGCATCGGGAAGGACGCGAGGAAATAGCCGATGTTGTAGACCCCGAAAGCGTCGAGGCTGAGGTACTTGCCGATCAGGATCTTGTCGCCCTGGCTGAAGAAGAAGCCGCAGACCGTCGACAGGAAGATCCATTTGCCGAAGGTCACCAATTCGTGCCGCGCCTCGGGCTCCATGCGGAAGCGGTTGCGCCCCCCCGCCAGCAGCAGCGAGTTGGCGATCACCTCGACGAGGCTGCTGATCAGCCCGGAGAGCACCAGCGACCAGACCGAGCCGGTGGCCCAGGCCAGAAGCACCGCGCTGCCGACACCGATGGTCTGGGTGGCAAGCTCGAGCAGGGTGACCCGGCCGAGCAGCAGGTGACGGTTGGCGCTGTCCATGCGGGTCGGGCGGACTCCGACGATCAGCAGTGACAGCCCCGCCACGGGCAGCAGGTGCAGAAGCTGCGGCTCGTCGTAGAACAGCGACATGGGCCAGGCCAGCGCGCAGGCACTGAGCCAGAGGCCAATTCCGCGCAGCACCTGGATGGTCCAGGCGGTGTCGAGAAACGCCCGATCGTCGCCGCGCTTGCTTTGCAGGATCGCTGGGGTGACGCCCACGTCCGAGAACTGCATCAGCCCCATCAGGAAGACCGAGACCAGCGCCATGAGACCGAAAGCCTCGGGGAAGAGCAGCCGGGTGAGGATCAGGTTGCTGCCGAGCCGCAGCGCCTGCGAAAAGCCAAAGCTGCCGACGGTGAGCAGCGACGAGCGCAGCACCCGGGCGCCAAGCGACGCCCCGGAAAAGCGTTGGATCAGGGTGGTGGTCACCGGCTGCGGCTCCACTCCGGGTGCGCCTGCGGGGTCAGCCGCACCAGCAACGCCACACCGCTGTAGACGGCAAAGCCGATCGGGTCGCGCAGCGCCATGCGCAGCTTGCCGATGGCCGAGAGCGGCAGCTTGTCGTCATTGCCCAGAAGCCGCGGGTAGAGTTTGCCCACCTGCGCCACCCCGGCGTCCTGCCTGCGACGCACGCGCACCAGCGCGGCCAGACCCTCGGCGATGGGCCATTCGTAATACGCAGGCACCGAGGCGCGCTCTTCGGGGGTGAAGCTGAGCCGCACGAAGGTGTCGTCCGAAATGACGTCGGGAAACTCGGGCCAGCGCGCGCGGCCCTCGGCGTTGACCGCGAAGACACCGCAGCCGGGCACGCCGTCGGACATGAAGGGTACCTGCCGCCAGGTCCGGGCATAGGCGCGAGCGGCCCAGCCGTGGGCGGTGATCCGCAGCCGTCCGCTGGCATAGCGCGCGCCGGGCCGGCTCAGGGCGGCGTAAAGCTGTGCGAGAAGCGCCTTGCTGACCGTCACATCGGCGTCGAGGTAGATGCGGATGCCCGAGAGTGCCTCTGCGTCACCGGCATTGAGCGCGGCGAGCTTGCCGCCCTCTGCCCGCTCGATCACCCGCAGGCGCCAACCCCGCGCGGCGAAGCCGTCGATGGCCCCGCGGGCGCGCGCGGCGGTGTCATCCATGCAGCCATTGGCAACCACGATGACCTCGGGCGCGGGGGTGTCCCCGGGCCAGTCCGAGGCCAGCAGAGCCTTCAGGCACGCGCCGATCAGCGCGCTCTCGTTGCAGGCGGGCAGGATCACCGAAACCGCGGGGCTGCCAGGAAACCGATACTCGTCAGATGCCATGATCCGTACCAAGGACGACACACATGCCTATGTCCTGCACCAGGACAGGGTAGCTTTGCCAGCAAACTATGGCCAAAGAATGATTTGAGGGAGTTTGTGGTTTAATTGTCGACGGCCGTCCCGGCCTGCTGTTCGACGCGTGGGGGTTCCGCTGTCGCAAAATCTTCGGATCGGCTATCTCGTTCCCCAGTTCCCTGGGCAGACGCATATCTTCTTCTGGCGCGAGGTGCAGGCGCTCGAGGCCATGGGCCACGAGGTGCACCTTTTGTCGACGCGCGTGCCGCCCAGCGGGCTGATCGCGCACAGCTGGTCGAAGGACGCCATTGCCCGCACCACCTATCTTGGCGAGATTCGCCCCTTGGCGGCGGCGACCACGCTGGCCCGGCTGCTGCTGGGTCGGCTTGCGCGCGACCTCCTGCGCGAAGGGCCGGGCTTTGCCCGGGACACGGCGCTGACGCTCTCGGCCGCCGAGGCGCTGCGGGCCTACGCGCGGAGGCATGGGCTCGACCACGTCCACGTGCACAGCTGCGCCCGCGCCGCGCTGGTGGCCAATCTCGCGCAGAGGCTCGGCGGCGCGCCCTATTCGCTGACCCTGCATGGCCCGCTGTCGGATTACGGCCCTGGCCAGCGGGTGAAATGGCGCGAAGCCGCCTTTGCCACGGTGATCACCCGCAAGCTGACGGATGAGCTGCACGCGGCGCTGGGGGACAACCTGCCGCCGCGCATGGTGATCCGCCCCATGGGGGTCGACACCGAGGAGCTGCGCCGCGACGCGCCCTATGTGCCGCCCGAGAAGGGCCGCCCGGTGCGGCTTTTCTCCTGTGGGCGGCTGAACGTGGTGAAGGGCCACCAGGACCTGATGTCGGCCATGCGCCAGCTGCTCGACCAGGGCGTCGACGTACGGTTGGAAATCGCCGGCGAGGATGACGCCGGCGGCAGCGGTTACCGCGCCGAGCTCGAGGCACATCTGCGCAAGCTGCGGCTGCGCGACCACGTGAAGCTCTTGGGGGCGATCGACGCGGGGGCGGTGCGCGACAAGCTGCTCTCGGCGCATGTCTTCGTTCTGGCCTCCTGGCACGAACCGCTCGGCGTGGCCTACATGGAGGCCATGGCCTGCGGCGTGCCGGTGATCGGCACCGATGCGGGCGGGGTGCGCGAGCTGATCGACGATGGCCATTGCGGCAAGCTTGTGCCGCCAAAGGACCCGACGGCGCTGGCGCGGGCGATCCGCGACCTGGCGCAGAACCCCGAGACCGCCCGCCGCCTTGGCGCAGCCGGACGGGAGCGGGTCGAACGCAACTTCCGCGCCAGCCTCGGCGCCGAGACACTGGTCGAGGAAATCCTGCGCGCGCGGCAGTAGCGGCAGAGACCATCCGGGGCCCTTGCGGCTCTTCTCGAAGAGAGTTGGGCCTCAGAGGCCGGCGGTGGGGAGTTCCGCCTCGGGCGTGTCCTCGAAGCCCAGAAGTTCGACGGCGTAGAGCGTGACCCGCCCGCCCGGCCCCGCCGCCAGCAGCCGCCCTGCCGTATCGTGCGTGAAGGTGTACTCCCCCTGCGCGCCCGGCAACAGCGCCCGATCCTCGCCACCGCCCCCGTTGAGGTGATCGTCGCCGCCCTTGCCGATCAGCAGATCGTCCCCGGCCCCGCCAAGCAACACATCGGGCCGCGCGCTGCCCTCCAGCGTCGCGCCCCCATGCGCGCCGCGCAGGCGCAGCCCGTCGTCGAAGGTGCCCGCGGGGCGCTCTTCCCAATCGGTGGGCGCCGCGGCGTTGTAGCTCATCAGCATGTCCCAGCGCGGGTTTGCATCATCGAGATGCCGCAGCGCCCCCCAGCTGCCCCATTGCGAGGCAGGGGCGACGTCGACGAAGGCATTGAAGAGCGTGCCATCCGCCGCGATCCAGCCAGTCAGCAGCTGCTCGTAGAGCTTGGCCATCTCGGGGCTGTAGTTGAACTGCTCGAAAAATGCGGTGAGCCTCTCGTCCTGCAGCCGCTCCGCCTGCGCCGCCACATGCGTGCCGCCCTCGTACATCACCAGCCGCAGCCCGGCCTTGTCGGCAACCTCGGCGTGATAGGGCAGGATCTCGCCGGTCAGCTCCGCCAGCGAGCCCTCCTGCAGCGCGAGCGCCACCGGCAGCATCGCGGCATCAAAACGATGTTCCTTCACGTATTCGCGCAGGGCAACGCGGCGCAGCCCCTGCGCCTCGCCGTCCTCCTGCGCCTGCATCTCGGCGCGCGAGAGCCAGTCGTCCATCTGCCCCGCCATCTCCTCGCCCCCGAGCTCGTAGCCGAAGTAGCCCGCGACGGCGTAGGCGTCGAAGCTCTCCTGCGGCGCGCGCCCGAGCGCGAGATAGGCCAGCGGCGCCGTGAGGATCTGCTCCTCGAGACCCGGCCAGCCGGTGTGGGTCGAGATCACCCGGACAAGCCGCGCGCCGGCCTCTGCGCCGTAAACCTCGCTCCAGATGTCCATCACCTGCGCGGCGCGCAGCGCGTAGAACTGGATCCAGCCCGTCTCCGAGCTGCCCCAGCGCGCCTCGGCCTGCTGGGTCGCCCATTGCGCCTGCGGGAAGATGAAATTCCAGACCTCGTTGGAATATTCGACATAGGCCTTGAGCCCCGGATCGAGCCGCGCCTTCGCCAGCTCGGCGAAGCGGCGGACGTAGTCGTCATCGGCCATATGCGGCAAGGCGAACCACGGATCGGCGCCGACCTCGTTGGCAAGGTCGATCATCACCTCGGGCGGCACGCCCCAGGCGGTCCAGGTGGCATCGCTCAAGCGGGGGCGGTCATCCCAGCGCTGCGCCGGGGAGCCATTGGTCATCATCCAGTCCATGAAGCGTAGGCTGCGCAGGTCGTGGATGCGCGCCAACCAGTGCGGATTGAACAGCGCCCCGGCTTCGAAGAGCGCCACCTGATCCTCGCGCACCACATGGATGTCGCGGATCGGGTCCTCGGGATCGATGGCCGAGATCGAGATGCCCACCGAGCCCTCGCCCGGCGCGTAGTCGAAGAGCGCACGACCCTCATCCATGCGCACGCGGCTGGCGCGGCCGGTGAGCTGCAGATCGCCCTTGCCTTGCCAGATCACCACGTAGGTGCCGCGCAGGTGCTGCGCGGCCTCGGGCTGATCGGTGAGCAGCAGGGCTTCCAGCCGCTCGACCCCCTCGGGGATGCGCAGCGGCCACCCATTCTCGTCCAACACACCAAGGGCGCGGAGCGCGTCTATCTCCACCCCGCCCCACTGCCCCGGCAAGTGGCCAATCCAAGGCCGCGAGGATTTCATCAGGTCGACAAAGGGATGCTGGGTGGACCAGTCCGACAGGCCGTTGAGCCCCATGGCCAAGGCCGGGGCACCCTCGGGGCGGGCCCCGGCGTCGGGCAGTGCAAGCCGTGGGCGCGGCGGCAGCGACGTGTCTGCGGCCGGCTCAGCGGCACCCTGTTCGGGCGCTTTTCCCGGAGGCGCCACCGCCGCGGCCTTCTCGGGCAGACCCTCGGAGACCACCTGCCAGACATGCGCGGCGATCTGTGGGTAGACGGCGGCGATCTCTCGGTCGATCTCGGGCGGCGGCGCATAGCCCTCGGGGGGCGGCGCGCCGAAAAGCGCGCTGTAGGTCACCATGGCGGCAAGGAAGTAAAGCGAGGGCGTGCCATGCGGCGCATCGTCAACGTAGAGCGCCTGCGCAGGCACATCCTGCAGCGGCCCGCCCTCCTCGAGCAGCTCCGACAGCACCCGCGCCACCGGAATGAGCTGCACCGGCTGGCCGGGACGCGCCGCGCGCAGCTTGTCCAGCAGGTCATCGTACCAGACCCCATAGGCGCCGAGCGTGTAATCGTGGTAGCGCCGCATCCCCCGCGCCGAGGGCGGATAGTCCCCGGCGACCGAGGCCATGTCGGGCCAGCCCTCGTAAATCCAGAGCGGCGTGCCGGGGGCGTGCCCCTCGACCCAGTCGGCAACAGTGAGAATCGCATCCATCGGGCTGGTGCCCGATGGGTTGTTGCCCGGATAGGGCGCGTCCGAGACCTGGTACTGCAGGAAGTTCGCCGGGGTGATCAGCACCGCGTCGAAGCCCGCATCGCCGAAAGCGCCGCGCCCCGGGTCCCAATGGTTGCTCACCCCGGGGATTGTCCAGTTCGGTTCGGGTGGAAGGTTGTCGGAAAAGTCGCGCAGGAAGCCCCATTGCCCGTCGAGCGACAGCCGCGCGCCATCTGCCTGCGCCAGCTGCGCGAGCCAGTAGGGCGTGTTGCTATGCGCCTCCTGCCCGAGGAAATGCACCAGCGAGTTGCCGAAGACATAGACCTCGCGCTCGGGGCTGCCGCCCTCCTGCGCCAGCGCTGCAAGGGGCCAGCCGGCAGCCAGCAATGCTGCCCTCAGAAAACGCCCGACCATGAAATTCCCCCGAAACGACCCTGAACCAAACGGCTTTCCCGGAACATATGGGCACGCGGTGCGGTCACTCAAGCGGCACAAGGGACGTGCTGCACTGCGGCGTAACTTTCCGGGCCTCTCGCGGTATTTGCGGTTTTCATTTCGCTGCCGCTGCGTATAGTCGCGGCCATGATGACCCTTGGCCATATCCCCGCTGCTGCACGTGCATTCCGCGCGCCGGTTGCGCTTGGCCTGCGTCTAGTCCTAATCCGCCTCTGAGCGCGCATCTCGGCGCGACCGCTCAGAGGAGGACCGTTTCGCGCCGGCGAACCCTTTCCAGGACGACGACTCAAGAGATCCGAAAAATGACAGACCAAGCCAAAGACCGCGTGTACATCTTCGACACGACCCTCCGTGACGGCGAGCAGTCGCCCGGCGCGACCATGACCCACGACGAGAAGCTCGAGATCGCCGAGCTGCTCGACGAGATGGGGGTCGACATCATCGAAGCGGGCTTCCCGATCGCCTCCGAGGGCGACTTCCGCGCCGTCTCGGAGATCGCCGAGCGCTCGAAGCACGCGGTGATCTGCGGCCTTGCCCGCGCGCAGCTCAACGACATCGACCGCTGCTGGGAGGCGGTGAAACACGCCAACCGCCCGCGCATCCACACCTTCATCGGCACCTCGCCGCTGCACCGCGCCATCCCCAACCTCACCATGGACGAGATGGCCGAGCGCATTCATCAGACGGTGACCCACGCCCGCAACCTCTGCGACAACGTGCAATGGTCGCCCATGGATGCGACCCGGACCGAGCATGACTATCTGTGCCGCGTGGTCGAGATCGCCATCAAGGCGGGCGCCACCACGATCAACATCCCCGACACCGTGGGCTACACCGCGCCGGTGGAATCGGCCGAGCTGATCCGCATGCTCATCGAGAAGGTGCCGGGCGCCGACGAGATCATCTTCGCGACCCACTGCCACAATGACCTCGGCATGGCGACGGCCAACAGCCTCGCCGCCGTCGAGGCCGGCGCGCGGCAGATCGAATGCACCATCAACGGCCTTGGCGAGCGGGCGGGCAACACCGCGCTCGAAGAGGTGGTCATGGCGCTCAAGGTGCGCGGCGACATCATGCCGTTCGAGACCAAGATCGACACCCGCAAGATCATGCACATCTCGCGCCGCGTCGCGACGGTCTCGGGCTTCCCGGTGCAGTTCAACAAGGCGATCGTCGGCAAGAACGCCTTTGCCCACGAGTCGGGCATCCACCAGGACGGCATGCTCAAGAACAAGGAAACCTTCGAGATCATGCGCCCCGAGGACGTGGGTCTCGCGGGCACCTCGCTGCCGCTCGGCAAGCACTCGGGCCGCGCCGCGCTCCGCGCCAAGCTCAAGGACCTCGGCGTCGACGTTGGTGACAACCAGCTCAAGGACATCTTCGTGCGGTTCAAGGACCTTGCCGACCGCAAGAAGGAGGTCTTCGACGAGGACATCCTCGCGCTCGTGACGGCGGCGATGACCGATGGCGCCGATCACCTCGAGATCGTCTCGCTCAAGGTCGTCTGCGGCACCGGCGGCCCGGCCGAGGCGACGCTCGAGATGGAAGTGGGCGGCGAAGAGAAGTCCTGTGTGATGGAAGGCGACGGCCCGGTTGACGCCACCTTCAAGGCAGTGCGGGCGCTCTATCCCAACGAGGCGCGGCTGCAGCTCTACCAGGTGAACGCGGTGACCGAGGGCACCGATGCGCAGGCAACCGTCTCGGTGCGCCTCGAAGAGGACGGCAAGATCGCCACGGGTCAGTCGGCGGATACCGATACGGTCTATGCGTCTGCCAAGGCCTATGTGAACGCGCTCAACCGACTGCACGTGCGCCGCAGCAAGACCGGCACCGACCAGAAGGAAATCAGCTACAAGGAATTTGGCTGAGTCCCCTGCAGCCATCGGCTGACAGGTCCCTGTCGTGACAGATCAAAGCCCGCTCCCTTTGGAGCGGGCTTTTTTCTGGCGGTCCGGCAATGGCGCGCGGGGACTTTCTGCGCAACGACCGGACGCGCTGCGCTCAGGCGAAATGCCCGTCGAAGAGCACCGCATGTAGGGGCTGGCCGTGGTCACCTTGTCCGTCGGGAGCGGCGGGGTGCTCGGGGCCGTGATGCGACGCGGCCTCAGGGGGATGGCCGATGTCGCCCTGCACCTTCCAGATGGCGTCTCCGTCGAAAAGTGCCCCATGCAGCGCGGCGTACTGGTTCTCGAGCAACATCAGCTCTTCCTGCGCCAGAGCCTCCTGCCCGTGCTGCACCGGGCTGCCCGCCGCGTCGTGGCTGGCGAAGTCGAAGCCCGGGGGCTCGTCCTCATCCGCCAACATCTCTTCGAGAAAGGCACGCCCGGCGTCGGAAGGCCCCGCGCCCTCGGCGCCCGTCGTGCCTTGCGGCGCGAAAGGATGCGGCACTGGGTCGCTCCGAGGGATATGTCCGCTGGACTCGAGCCCCATGTCCTCGAGCGGGCCATCGACGGAGAGCTGCATGATCTCGGGCAGGCGCTCCGCCCAGCCAATACGCCAGCTTTCCGCGTAGCCCGCCTCGGTAGGAACCGTCGCGGTCCCTTCGGACGCTTGATGAGACTCGACCCAGTATCCGATGCTGATCACCGCGTTGCGCAGCCCGCGCACGCTTCCATCGGCCTCGCCGCGCAGCAGCGCCAGTTTCGATTTCCGGCCCTGCGCAAGAAGCCCCTGATCATGCGCAAGCGCATGTTCGGCCAGCGCATCCTCGACGCGCGCCTCGTCCAGCGCGTCCGCCCGCGCGACGACCGCCTGATACCCGAAGACCCCGGCCGCAATGCCAGCATCGACGCAGGCCAAATCATGTGCCGCAGGATCGTAATGGGCGCCGTTGCCCGTTCCCCGGGCCTGCCAGGACGACAGGCCGCGTTCCAGTGTCCGCTCCATGGGTCACCCTCATCCGCTTCGTTGCGATGCCGCCACATTCGCGCATACGCGGGGCGGAAAGGGTGCGGAAGCATGGCGGGAAAACGGAGACTCCCGGAGTTTTTAAGAGAATGCGAGCGGGCTCCGCGCGACGGAGGGTCTCAGCCCTCCTGGGCCTGAAGCTCCGCAAGGATCGCTGCCAGACCCACCCGCCAGTCCGGACGCGGCAGGCCGAAGGCGGCCTCGGTCGCGCTGTTGTCGAGGCGCGAATTGGCCGGGCGCTTCGCCGGGGTCGGGAACTCGGAGGTCGGGATATCGACCACCTCGCAGGAGATCCCCGACTGGGCGAAGATCTCGCGGGCGAAGTCGGCCCAGCTCACGTCGGGGGCGCCCGAGAGGTGGTAGGTGCCCGACTTCTCCGGCGCCTCGATGAGCTGGCTCGCGGCGGCGAGGCAAAGCTCGGCGATGTCCGCCGCCGGGGTCGGCCCGCCGATCTGGTCGGCGACGATGGTCAGCCTGTCGCGTTCGGCGCCGAGCTTCAGCATGGTCTTCACGAAGTTCTTGCCGTGGGCCGAAACCACCCAGCTGGTGCGGATGATCGCATGCGGACCGCCCGCGGCGCGCACCGCCTCCTCGCCCGCCAGCTTGGTGCGGCCATAGGCGCCGAGCGGCGCGGTGGGCGCATCCGGCACAAACGGCTGATCGCCGGTGCCGTCGAAAACGTAATCGGTCGAGATGTGGATGAAGGGGATGCCGAGGTCCGCGCAGGCCTGCGCCATGGCGCCCGGCGCCTCGCCGTTGACCCGCGCGGCGGTGATCTCGTCGCTCTCTGCCTGGTCGACGGCGGTATAGGCGGCGGCGTTGATCACCACGTCGGGGGCCTCGGCCCGCACCGCTTCGGCGCAATCGGCCGGGTCGGTAAGGTCGACGTCCTGGCGGGACAGTGAGACGACGGGGGCGCGGCGCTCGATCTCGCGCGCGACTTGCCCCGTCGATCCGAACATCAGAATTCGCATGATCTACCCGTGTCTTGAATATCTAGGAAATGTTGTCCCGGCGGCTCAGAGCATCGCCGGCACGACCTGATCCGGCGGGCGGTGCCCGTCGGCGAAGGTCTTGACGTTGATGATCACCTTCTCGCCCATCTCGATGCGCCCCTCGAGCGTCGCCGAGCCCATGTGCGGCAGCATCGCGACGTTCGGCATGTTCACCAACTCGGGGTTGCCCTTGATCTTGTGCTGGTACACGTCGAGTCCGGCACCGCCCAGCTCGCCCGCCTTGAGCATCCGGGTCAGCGCCGATTCGTCGATCACCTCGCCGCGCGAGGTGTTGATCAGAACCGCCGAGGGCTTCATCAGCCGCAGCCGACGGGCGTTGAGCAGGTGGAAGGTCGAGGGGGTGTGCGGACAGTTGACCGAGACCACATCCATCCGCGCCACCATCTGGTCGAGACTCTCCCAGTAGGTCGCCTCGAGCGCCTCCTCGGTCTCTTCTCGCAGGCGGCGGCGGTTGTGGTAGTGGATCTGCATGCCGAAGGCCGAGGCGCGCCGCGCCACCGCCTGGCCGATCCGCCCCATGCCGAGAATGCCGAGCCGCTTGCCGCCAAGTCGCGTGCCGAGGAAGGCGGTCGGCGCCCAGCCGGCCCAGTTGCCCTCCTGCATCGTGGCGAGCCCCTCCTGCATGCGGCGCATCACCGCCAGCATCAGCCCCATCACCATGTCGGCGGTGTCGTCGGTCATCACCCCCGGCGTGTTCGACACCATGATGCCCCGCGCCCGGGCGGTTTCCACGTCGATGTGATCGACGCCCGCGCCATAATTGGCGATCAGCTTGAGTCGCGGTCCGGCCTGGGCGATCAGCCCGGCGTCGATCTGGTCGGTCAGAGTCGGCACCAGGACGTCGGCCTCGGCCATTGCCTCGGTCAATTCCGCGCGAGTCATCGCGAGGTCGTCGGTGCGCAGTTTGACGTTGAAAAGCTCGCTCAGGCGGGTTTCCACCACCTCCGGCAAACGTCGCGTCACGACAACAGTCAGGCGTTTCTGCGGCATTCCGGTCAGGGCCTCCCTTTCCTTACGCTCTTTGCTTTGGCACACTGTCGCAAGCATGCACGGGGCACAAGAACCCCGGCGTAAAATCTCGAGCAGGACAGACACGATGGTCAGGACTTCTGTGTTGGCGGGGCTGCTTGCCGCCCTGCTCTGCGGCACGGCCGCGCAGGCGGCCGAAGAGCGCGGGCCGGTCACCAACCTGCCGTTGCCGCGCTACGTGTCGCTGAAGACCAACGAGGGCAACGCCCGGCGCGGCCCCTCGCTCACCCACCGCATCGACTGGGTCTATACCCGGCGGGACATGCCGCTCGAGATCATCGCCGAATATGGCCATTGGCGCCGGGTGCGCGACAAGGACGGCATGGGCGGCTGGATCCATTACGCGCTGCTGTCGGGGGTGCGCACGGTGCTTGTCGAGCAGGACATGCTCGAGCTGCACCTGCGCCCCGATCCGGACGCCCCGGTCGAGGCCAAGCTGGCGGTCGGGGTGATCGCCCATCTCGAGCATTGCGAGAAGGACTGGTGCGAACTGTCCGCCGGCGGCTACGACGGTTGGGCACCGAAATCCGCGGTTTGGGGCGTCAAGGCGGACGAGATTCTCGAATAGCCCCGCTCAGGGCTGCCAGCGGTAGAGCACGTCAAAAGGTTCTTCGCCCACGGCCTCGAAACCGCAGGCGCGGTAGAAGCGGTTCGCCGGGCTGCCCTTGAGCGCCATGAGCCGGATCGGCACGCCCGCCGCCCGCGCGTCGTCCTGCAACTCCGTGATGACCCTGCGGCCAAGCCCGAGGCCGCGCGCTTGCGCGGCAAGGTAGAGATGGTCGAGATAGTGCTCTTCCGTCCGCCGGCGCAGGACGAAAAAGCCGGCAAGCTGATCGCCCTGCAGCAGAACCACCGTCTCCGCCGGATCGAAGCTGTCGAGGAACCGCCGCCGCACGCGCAGCGGGTCGTAGCGCCCCAGCGCCTCGAGGCTCGGGCGCATCGCCTCGGCCCGCAGCTCGGCGAGCGGCGGCGCGTCCGAAGGCGTGGCGATACGGCGCGTGATCTGCATGTGGTCCGGTCCTCTTGCGAAAGGTGCCTTTCCATAGCGGCGCGGCGCGGGCACGCAAACGGCAAACTGCCTCTTTCGCGCCCGCTGCCCGAGCTGCGGCGCCGCCCGTCCCGCGCTGACGAGTCGCTGCGCCGTCGCGACGGGCGATCTGTGCCCCGGGCAGGACCGCTCCTGCCGCGCCGCGCCATTGGACAAGCCGACGATTGCGGGATAACACGCGGGCATCTCAAGATCAGGGATCCCCATGTCCGAAACCCCTTCCGACATCGCCCGCAGGGTGCTGGCCACCGAGACCGAGGCGCTGGTCCGGCTCTCCGACGAACTGCCCGCGGAGTTCGACGCCGTGGTCTCTCTGTTGCTGAACATCCGCGGCCGGGTCATCGTCTCCGGCATGGGAAAGTCCGGCCATGTCGCCGCGAAAATCGCCGCCACGCTGGCCTCGACCGGCACCCCGGCGCAATTCGTCCACCCCGGCGAGGCCAGCCATGGCGATCTTGGCATGATCACCTCGGCGGATGCGGTGATCCTGATCTCCAATTCCGGCGAGACCCGTGAGCTGGCTGACATGATCGGCTACTGCGCGCGCTTCTCGATTCCGATGATCGCCATCACCAAGCGCGCAGAGAGCACGCTGGCGACCGCCTCCGATCACATCCTGCTGCTGCCCGACGCCCCCGAGGCCTGCGCCATCGGCATGGCGCCCACCACGTCGACGACGCTGTGCATGGCGCTCGGCGACGCGCTGGCCGTGGCGCTGATGAGCAACCGCGGCTTCGGCCGCGACAGCTATGCACATTTCCACCCCGGCGGCTCGCTCGGCGCGGCACTGCTGCGGGTCTCGGCGGTGATGCACAAGGGCGACGAGCTGCCCGTCGTCAGCCCGACCACCCCGATGAGCGAGGCGCTGGTGGTCATGTCGCAGAAAGGCTTCGGCGTCGCGGCGGTGGTCACCGAGGGCCGCGTCGCGGGCATCATCACCGACGGCGACCTGCGCCGCAACATGGAGGGGCTGCTCGAGCGCCGCGCGGGCGAGGTTGCCACGCCCGGCCCGCTGGTCACCCAACCCGACACCCTGCTTACGGAGGCACTCGGCGTGCTCAACGCGAAGAAACGGACCGTCCTTCTGGTGGTCGACGAGGCCGAGCGCCTCGTCGGGCTGCTGCACATCCACGACGCGCTGCGGGCAGGTGTGGCATGAGCGCGGTCATTTTCATCCCCGCTCGCTACGCCTCGTCGCGCTACCCGGGCAAGCCGCTGGTCGAGCTCGCCGGTGCCACCGGCGAGAAGAAAAGCCTGATTCAGCGCGCCTGGGAGGCCGCCCTGACCGTCGAGGGCGTCTCGGCGGTTTACGTGCTGACCGATGACGACCGCATCGCCGAGGCGGCCCGCGGCTTCGGCGCCGAGGTGCTGATGACCTCCTCCGAGGCCCGCAACGGCACCGAGCGCTGTGCCGAGGGGGTGGCGCAGTTGGACGGCGCGCCGGAGATTGTCATCAACCTGCAGGGCGACGCACCGCTGACCCCGCCGTGGTTCATCGAGGCGCTGATCGCAGCGATGCAGGATCGGTCGGTCGAGATGGCCACCCCGGTGCTGAAGACCGACCCGGAGACCTTGGCCAACTTCGTCACCGACCGCCACGCCGGCCGCGTCGGCGGCACCACCGCGGTGATGCGCCACGACGGCACCGCGCTCTACTTCTCGAAAGAGGTGCTGCCCTACGTCGGCAACCTCGAAACCCCGCCCGAGGTCTGGCACCATGTCGGCGTCTACGGCTACCGCCCCGACGCGCTGCGCCGCTACGCCGCCTGGAACGAGGGCCCGCTGGAGCGCGCCGAGGGGCTCGAGCAACTGCGCTTTCTCGAGAACGGAACGCCGGTCACCTGCGTGCCCGTCGAGGCGCGGGGCCGGGTGTTCTGGGAGCTCAACAACCCCGTCGACGTGGCCCGTATCGAGGCCGTTCTGAAGAAGGAAGGCATCGCATGACCGCCCAGGAACCCGTCCGGAGTCCCGCCATGAAACCCGTCGCCGTCAAATCCGTCACCTTCGCCAATGACGCGCCGCTGGCGCTGATCGCCGGGCCGTGCCAGCTGGAAAGCCTCGAGCATGCGCGCATGCTGGCCGAAAAGATCGCCGCCGCCGCCGAGGCCGCGCGCACCCCGTGGGTGTTCAAGGGCAGCTTCGACAAGGCCAACCGCTCCTCGCTCTCGGGCAAGCGCGGCATCGGCATGGAGGCGGGGCTGTCGATCCTGTCGCAGATCGGCGCCGAGTTCGGCGTGCCGGTGCTCACCGACATCCACACCGCCGAGCAATGCAGCGCGGTGGCGCAGGCCGTGGACATCCTGCAGATCCCCGCGTTTCTGTCGCGCCAGACCGACCTCTTGCTGGCGGCGGGCGAGACCGGTGCGGCGATCAACGTGAAAAAGGGCCAGTTCCTGGCACCTTGGGACATGGCAAACGTGGCGGACAAGATCGCCAGCACCGGCAACGAGCGGCTGCTGCTGTGCGAGCGCGGCGCGAGCTTCGGCTACAACATGCTGGTCTCGGACATGCGCGCGCTGCCGATCATGGCGGAAACCGGCTACCCGGTGGTCTTCGATGCCACCCATTCGGTGCAGCTGCCGGGCGGACAGGGGACGTCGTCGGGAGGCCAGCGGCAATACGTGCCGACGCTGGCCCGCGCCGCCGTGGCCGTGGGCTGCGCGGCGGTCTTCATCGAAACCCACGAGGATCCGGACAACGCCCCCTCGGACGGGCCGAACATGGTGCCCGTGGACCGGCTCGGCGCGCTGCTGACGACGCTGCGCGCGCTCGACGAGGTGGCAAAAGGGGCGTAAGCGCCCCGCCCGCTCTGCTAGCGGAAGAGCTGCAGCACAAGCGGCGCGATGAGCCCGGTCAGCACCGCGTTCATCCCCATGCCAATCCCGGCAAAGGCCCCGGCTGTCGGATGCACCTGCAGCGCCCGCGCGGTGCCGACGCCATGCGCGGCAACCCCGGTGGCAAAGCCCCGCCCGCGCCAGTCGCGCAGCCCCAGCGCGTTCAGCATCGGCGTCACGGCGATCGCCCCGATCATCCCGGTCAACAGCACCAGCACGGCGGTCATCGACGGATCGCCGCCGAGCTTTTCCGAGATGCCGATTGCCACCGGCGCAGTCGCCGACTTTGGTGCCAGCGAAGCCAGCAGCCCGAAGTCGGCCCCCAGCATCCAAGCCAGCCCCAGCGCCGAGACCACGGCGGTCAGCGAGCCTGCCAGCAGCGCCAGCGCCATGGGCAGCGCCGCCTTGCGCACGCGGCGCAGGTTGGCATGCAGCGGCAGCGCCAGCGAGACCGTCGCCGGGCCGAGCATGAAGTGAACGAACTGCGCGCCCTCGAAATAGGTCTCATAGGGCGTGCCCGTCGCCAGCAGCAGCGCCCCCAGTGCGATCACCGACAGCAGCACCGGGTTGAACCAGGGCTTGCCATGCGAAAGACGGAAGATGCGGTCGCCGATCCAATAGGCGACCAGGGTGGCGGTGAGCCAGAGAAGCGGTCCGCTCTCGAGATAGGACCAGATCAGCAGCGGGTCGGTCATGCCTCCTCCTCCTCGTCGAGGTTGCCGGTGCGCCGCGCCACGTGCTCGAAGGTCAGCGCCCCGACGCAGATCGCCAGAAGCGTCGAGCCGATCAGCGACACGCCGATCGCCAGCGCGTGGGCCGAGAGCTCGGACAGGCGCGCCACTGCCCCCACGCCCACCGGCACGAAGAGCAGCGAGAGGTTCTGCAGCAGGAAGCTCGCCACCGGCCGAATGAGCGCAAGGAGCCGCTCCGAGAGCGCCATACCAACGACCAGCGCCACCATGGCAAGCACCGGGCCAGGCAGCGGCAGGCCGAAGATGCGCGAGATCACCTCGCCGCAGAGCTGGAAGAGCAGAAGGACGATGATACCGGAGACGATGGCGGGCATGGGGCGGACCTCTTTGCGGTGGGAGCTTTCCGCAACCTGCGTCTGCCGCGAAGCCAAGTCGAGAGGCCGCGGTCGACGCGCGCCCGAAACCCGCGCCCCTTACATGCTTCGCCCCCGGCACCCCCAGCATCCCGCCTCGGAGAGCGGCGCCCTGCCTTTTTGGTTTCCAGACCCGAAATCCCAAGGACGTCCGCCCAGCGGATGGGGGCAGAGCCCCCTCTTCCAGTTCCAGCGCGCCCATGGGGCGCTGTGGCAGAGATCACAACCCGGGCGGCATAAAACGAAAAAGGCCACCCGCGACGGGTGGCCTTTTCTCTAGTCCGGCCGTCGGAGCGCGCTCCGGAAAGACCGTGGTGCCGCTGAAGGGACTCGAACCCCCGACCCCATCATTACGAATGACGTGCTCTACCAGCTGAGCTACAGCGGCACTGGTGGGCGGCCTCTTAGCACCGGGGCCGCCGCAGGAAAAGGCCTATTTTGCCTTCTTGTGTTCAACCGCGCCGTGCCTGCCTTCCGCCGTGTCTTCAACGGTCTCGGCATCGGGCACGTCCCGCTTCAGCTCCGGAGACGTCTCTGCGCTGTCGAGCGGGTCCGCCGGCGTCTCGGGCGCCGGCGTCAGCACCTCGTGCGCCTCTTCCGCCTCGGTCGCGGCCTCGGCCTCGGCGCTGCGATCCTCGAGCGAGCCGATGATCAACGGCAGCATCTCGGCCCCGGCGGGGGCGACGTCGGACTGCGGCGGGCTGCGCCAGCTCAGCGTGTCGAAGCCCTCGCAGTTGGCGCAGACCGGCACCCATTCGCCGTGGATGTGGTTGCACTTGTCGCAGACCCACTGCGGGCCGCGCGGCGCCAGCAGCGCCTTTGCCAGCCAACCGCGCACCACCGGTTCGGCCGCGCCCTCGCCCTTGGCGATGGCCGCCATGACGGTGAGCACGCGGGCATCCGGCTCGGTCTCGGCGAGGTTGCCCACGGCGCGGCGTGCCTCGGGAAAGTCCTCGGCGGCGAGCGCCAGCTCGGCCTTGAGCAGCTTGGTCTCGCGGTGCTCGGGGTTGATCGAGGTGAGCGTGCCAAAACGCTTCATCCGTGCCGACGGGGTCTCGTCCGGGGCGATCTCGGCGAAGGCGGCGGCCAGGTCCGGATGCGGCTGAACCGACCATGCCTTCTTGAGGATGCGGGTCGCCAGCTTGGGCTTGTCCTGCGCAATATAGGAGCGTGCCGCCATAGCCGCGCCGGGAATGAGGTCGGGCGAGCCCTTCGACGCGGCGATGGCCGCCTCGCGGGCCTCGATCGGCTTGTCCTCGTCCATGATGTCCTTGGCTTCCGACAGCGCCAGGACAGCGTCGCGGCGGCGGTAGACATCGCGCGGCAGGGCGCCGTGCTTGAGCTTGGCCGAGAGCGTCTTGCGCGCGCCCTGCCAGTCATGTTTCGAGGCTTGCAGCTGCAGAAGCAGATCCTGGATTTCCTCGTGCTTGGGCTTGAGCGCAAAGGCGCGCTCGGCCAGCTTCAGCGCCGTGTCCGTGTCGCCCTTGGCCAGCTTCTGCTTCATCATCCCGCGGATGCCGACGAAGCGGGTCTGCTCGTTGGTGATAAGCTTCTTGTAAACTTCCTCGGCCTTGCGGGTGTCGCCGGTCATCTCGGCGGCCTGCGCGGTCAGCAGTTGCGTCAGCTCGGGCTTGTGCAGGTAGCGCTCGGCTTTCTGCGCCTTGGCCATGGCGAGCTTGCCCTCGCCCGAGGCCAGCGCCAGCAGTCCTTCGGACATCGCCTGATACCCCTTGCGCTCGCGGTTGCGGTCGAAATAGCGCGACAGCGCCGTATCGTCGCCGTTGATGAACTTCAGGATGGCGATGAGCAGCGAGACCAGCTTGAAGACCACCCACAGCACGAAGACCAGCACGATGGCGGCGATCACCGACTGCAGCGGCCCGAGGGTGAATTCCATCCCGCCGGCGGTGACCTGCACCCCGCCCGAGCTTTCCATAAGGTAGCCGGCCCCGAGGGTCAGCCCCGCCACAACGGCGACGAAGAGAACGATTTTCAGAAGTGACCAAAGCATGAAAACGATCCCTTACCCTCAGTTCTGGTTCAGTGTCTGTGCGACGGCATCGGCCCCGTCGAGCGCCGCCTTGCGCGCCTCGGCGCGGGCGGTCCAATCGGCCAGTTCGGCCTGCGCCGGTTCCGGCAGAGCCGCAAGCTCGCTCAGCACGGTGCCAAGATCCGCCGATCGCAGCGCCGCCTCGGCGCGCGAGAGGACGGCGTCGGGGTCGTCCCCCTCGCGCGGCTCAACCGAGCGGGCGCCAAGCTGGTTGGCGAAGAAAGTGGTGACCCGGCTGGCGGTATCCTCGGTGGTGGCCTCGGCCCGGCGGGCCGCCGAGAGCGCATCGCGCGCTGCGGGCGGGAAATCAGCCACCAGCGCAGCCTGGGTCGGTGCCCCCTCGTCCGCGGAAGCGGCCAGCCCATCGGGGACGTTCACACCGTTCGTCTGCAGCACCTGCAGCGCCTCGGCGTAGGGCGCGCCATCGCGCAGCGCGGTGTTGATGTCGGACAGCGCGGTGCGCGACTTGGCCAGCATCGCCTGATCCGAGGCGCTCTGCTGCGCCGCCATGGCGTCCTGGGTCATCTGCTCGACCTCGGCGCGCTGCGTCTCGATCGCGGTGCGCACGTCGGCAAGCGCCTTCTCGTAGGCGGCCATGGCCTCGGGCGAGACCGATTCCGACAACCACTGGTTCTGCATGCTCTCGATCCGGGACTGCAACTGCGCCACCTGCTCGGTGAGCGTCGCCGCAGAGCCCTCGGCGGCCTGCATCCGCGCGCCGAGATCGGCGGTGGAACTCTCGAGCCCGGAAAGGTCGATGCCGCCCACCTGCGCCGCGGTCTCGGCAACCGTGCCGCTCAGCGCGTCGATCTTCTCGGATTGCTCTGCCAGAGAGGCCGCGGTCTGCGCCTCGAACGCGTCACCGCCGTCGCCGAAGGGGTAACTCCCGGACTGGTAGCTCGAGGCGGCCCAGCCAAGCGCCGCGGCGAGGATGCCGCCAAGCGCCATCGGCACGAAGCCCCCCTTGCGCTCGACCACGGTCTCGCGGACCACCTCCCGCGGCGGCACAGCGGCGGCCGGCGCGGAGGTGTCGGTCCGTGCCGCGAGGTTATCGTCGCCCTCGGCGATCAGAGTGTCGGCGTCCTTGCCCACGTCGGTGTCGCTGTCGAGCTCGACCGCCTCGCCCACCGAGTGGATCGACTCCATCGAACTGGCAGGCTCCTGCGCCGCCGTATCCTGCGCAACCGTGTCCTCGGCCTCGGCGCTGAGGAGCGAGTCCTCGGTCACGAAGGTGTCGGTGCCCTCGGCGCTTGCGATCGTGTCGGGCGCGTCTCCGGCGAGCGTATCGTCCGCGTCGGCCTCGAGACTCTCGGCCCCGGCGGCGTTTTTCACCTCGTCCCCGAGCGTGTCCTCGCCTTCGGGCGCGGCACTGTCATCCGCCGGCGCGGTGTCGGTGCCTTCGGCCGTCTCATCGAGGGTGGCCTCGGTCTCGGGGGAGGACTGCCCCTCCTCCGGCTTGTCCTTGGCGTCGTCTAGAGGCTTCTTCTTGTCGGCCACGCGGTCCACCCTTTCAATCTGTCGCTTGCGGATCCTCTGCGGATCTCGCGTCACTTTCATAACTTTTCACGGACCCGACGCGCTCCACAAGCAATCGCGCGCATTCTAGGAGCTTTTCCACCGACTTACGCATAAGCCCGGCGTCGGGTCGCAAAACAATCTCTGAGTCGAGAACATAGAGGCCGGAGAGGGCCGCTTCCACCTCCGCGCTCATATATGCGGCGAAAAGCGGCGCGGTAGCGTTAACGTCCCGCGCAGCCGCGGCAAAGAGCGCGGCGCTGCGAGGTGAAAAAAGCGGCACGACCACCGGGAGTTGTCCGCGCAGCGCAGAGACCGCCTCGACGCTGAGCGGCCGAGTCGGCTGGTCGTAAATAACCGCCTCGGCGCAGGGCTGACCGGCCGCGGTGAGTCGCGCGGCAAGATCGCCCCGCGCATGGGTGCCGCGCGGATGCAGCAGCGCGCCGCCGGGCGACTCGCCTAGAACCAGCGCCAGAAGTGCCTCGGCATCGCCCTGTGCGACGCGCGGGGTCATCCCGATCAGCCGCGCCGCGCGGGCCGTCGCCTCGCCCACGGCATAGCACAGCGGCAGCGGCATCCCCCCCAGTTCGGCATAGGCGCGCACGCCGCTTGCAGAGGTGAAAACGAGCCCGGTAACTCCCGCGAGCTCGGGCAGCGGGCCGGTGGTCTCGACCTCGATCAGCGGGCTGAGGATCGGCGTGAACCCCGAAAAGCCGTCGTCGCGAAGCTCGCCGAGAAAGCGCTCGGAGGCCGCGCGCGGGCGGGTGAGCAGCAGGAGGGGCTGGGAATCTGGCATCCTTGCTCCGGGATTGGAGGGCTCGGGATTGTGAGGGCCCTGCTCTGGTGGTAGCTGCAGGACCAAAGGGATGCAACGGATGTGCCGATGCCGGAACTGACGATCCTCGGGCTGGAAAGCAGCTGTGACGACACCGCCGCCGCCGTGTTGCGCGGGCAAGAGATCCTGTCCTCGGTGGTGCTCGGCCAGAATGAGCTGCACGCGGCCTTTGGCGGCGTGGTGCCCGAAATTGCCGCTCGCGCCCATGCCGAGAAGCTCGATCTGGCCATCGAACAGGCGCTGGTGCAGGCCGGGGTGCCGGTGACCGAGCTCGATGCCATCGCGGTGACGGCGGGCCCCGGTCTGATCGGCGGCGTCCTCTCGGGCGTGATGATGGGCAAGGGCATCGCGGCGGCCACCGGCAAGCCGCTGATAGGGGTGAACCACCTTGCCGGCCACGCGCTGACGCCGCGGCTGACCGACGGGCTCGCCTATCCCTATCTGATGCTGCTGGTCTCGGGCGGGCATTGCCAGTTCCTGATCGTGCGCGGCCCGCAGGCCTTCAAGCGGCTCGGCGGCACCATCGACGACGCGCCCGGTGAGGCTTTCGACAAGACCGCCCGCCTGCTCGGACTGGCGCAGCCCGGCGGCCCCTCGGTCGAGGAGGCGGCGGAATCCGGCGACGAGACACGTTTCCGTTTCCCACGTCCACTGCTCGACCGCGAGGGCTGCGATCTGTCCTTCTCGGGGTTGAAGACCGCGCTGCTGCGCCTGCGCGACAAGCTGATCGAGGAGCAGGGCGGGCTTCACCGGCAGGACGTGGCCGACCTCTGCGCCGGTTTTCAGGCGGCGGTGCGCGACGTGCTGGCCGAGAAGACCCGGCGCGCGATGCGGCTCTATCTCGCGGAAACTCCCGCCGAGCCGGCGCTGGCCGTGGCCGGGGGCGTTGCCGCCAACAAGGCCCTGCGCGGCGCACTGGAAGGTCTCTGCGAAGAGCATGGGGTGGCCTTCACCGCCCCGCCGCTGCGGCTCTGTACCGACAATGCGGCGATGATCGCCTATGCCGGCGGCGAGCTTCTGGCGGCCGGGGAAGTGTCTGACATGACCCTTGCCGCGCGTCCACGCTGGCCACTCGACAAGACCGCCGCGCCGCTGCTCGGCTCGGGGAAAAAAGGGGCAAAGGCATGATTGGCGTTCTGGGCGCGGGTGCCTTTGGCACAGCGCTGGCCGTGGCGCTGGCGCAGGACGGCCGGAAGGTGATGCTTTGGGGCCGCGACGCGGACACCATGGGCGCGATGGCGCAAAGCCGCCAGACCGCCCGCCTGCCCGGGGTGACACTGCCTGAAGGGATCGAGGTCACCGCCGATCTCGCCCGCGCCTCGACCGCCGAGACGCTGCTGCTCGCGGTGCCGATGCAGACGCTTTCGTCCGTATTGGGGTCGATTGCCCAGCCGCTCGAGGGGCAGAAGCTGGTCGCCTGCTGCAAGGGCATCGATCTGGCGACCGGCGAGGGGCCGAGCCATGTGATCGCCCATGCCAAGCCCGGCGCCCTGCCCGCCATCCTCACCGGCCCGAGCTTTGCCGCCGACATTGCCCGCGGCCTGCCGACGGCGCTGACGCTGGCCTGCGCGGACGCCGAGGCGGGGATGGTGCTGCAGCACGTGCTCTCGACCAAGACGCTGAGGCTCTACCGCAGCACGGATGTCACCGGCGCCGAGGTCGGCGGCGCCCTGAAGAACGTCATGGCCATCGCCTGCGGCGCCTGCATCGGCGCCGGCTTCGGCGACAGCGCCCGCGCCGCGCTGATGACCCGTGGCTTCGCCGAGATGACCAGGCTCGCGGTGCATCTGGGAGCAAAATCAGAGACGATCACGGGGCTTTCGGGCCTTGGCGACCTGGCGCTCACCTGCACCTCGGAGTTGTCGCGCAACTACCGCTACGGCCAGGCGCTCGGCCGCGCCGAGGGATTCGACCCCTCGGTCACCGTCGAGGGCGCCGCCACTGCCCGCGCCGTCGCCGCGCTCGCGGCGCGTGACGGACTCCCCATGCCGGTCTCGGGCGTTGTCGCCGCGCTGACCGAGGGCACAGTCACCATCGCCGAGGCTCTGGAAGAGCTTCTGTCTCGACCCCTGAAGGAGGAATGACCATGCTCGTCGCGCTTTTCGCCAAGGACAAACCCGGTGCCCTGCAGATCCGCAAGGATACCCGTGCGGAACATCTCGCCTACATTGATCGCACCGGCGTGGTCGCACAGGCGGGACCGCTGCTGGATGACGCCGGCGAGATGGCCGGCAGTCTGGTCATCCTCGACGTCGCGGACATGGCCGCGGCGCAGGACTGGGCCGACAAGGATCCCTATGCGCTGGCTGGCCTCTTCGAGACCGTCACGCTGACCGCGTGGAAAAAGGTCATCGGGTGAGGCGATGAGATACTGGCTCTTCAAGTCCGAGCCCTCGACCTGGTCCTGGGAGGACCAGGTCGCGAAGGGCGACGCGGGCGAGGAATGGGACGGCGTCCGCAACTACCAGGCCCGCAACTTCATGCGCGAGATGAAACTCGGCGACCGCGGCTTCTTCTACCACTCGCAGAGCGAGAAGGCGGTTGTCGGCATCATCGAGATCTGCGCCGAGGTGCACCCCGACAGCAAGGCCGATGACCCGCGCTGGGAATGCGTGGACATCAAGGCTGTCGAGACGCTGCCGACCCCGGTCACGCTCGAAGAAATCAAGACCGACCCGGCGCTCTCGGAGATGGCGCTGATCAAGCAGTCGCGCCTGTCGGTACAACCGGTGACCGAGGCCGAGTTCTTACACATCTGCGCCAAGGGCGGGCTGAAGTCCTGATCCGGCGCTGAGGCCGCTTGGCAGCGCTTGGGCCGGACGGAAGTCGCGGACGGTCTGAGAACCACAGGCACCGGAAGCAACGCGCGCGGTTTCACCACGCAAACAGGGGTCCGCCAAGAGCCGGACCCCTGTACCACCCCGCGTGCTCCCACGCACGTTTCGGAGAAACTGGACCCGACCGTTCTGGCCGAGCTTAGAATGTCGCATGCCCGTGCCCCGGGCGCAAAGCGGTAGTGTTTAGAATTCTATCGACCCGCCCTCAGGCGTAGGCGCCTTCCTTGCCGAAATGCTTCACCAGCAGGTAGTAGACCACCGCCCGGTACTTGTTGCGCTCGGAGCGCCCGTAGGTATCGACCACGGCATTGATCGCCTCCATCAGTTCCGGCCCGTCCTCGAGCCCCAGCTTCTTGACCAGAAAGTTGTCCTTCACAGTCTCCAGCTCGTGCGCTTCGCTGGCGGCAACGGTCGAGGCATCGGTATCGTAGATCGACGGACCGCAGCCGATGGTGACCTGGGTAAGCAGATCCATGTCTGGCTCCGTGCCGCACTTCTCACGCAGGTCCGCGGCGTATTTCTCGATAAGATCGTCTCGCTTGCCCATCTCACTCTCCTCCTGAACTGGGTCTTCCTGCGCGCCGGGCGCAGCTTTTCCTGACCAGAGTATAGTCCCCCTTGATTGTTGATAAAGAGAGGAAAATCGTTCTCTGTTTCTGCACAGCGCGTACTCGCGGCATGGCGTTAAACTTTTTTTAGTGACAAAGCCGTGATGCCGCCCGCAGCATGGGCGGGGGAGTGCAAGGACTGGCAGACCCGGATAACGGGCATCGCCCTGTGCTCTCAAACGCAGAAACCCGGGGAATTCCAATGGCAACAGAGACGTTTGTCGTCGCCTACGAGAATAAGGAAGGTGATGACGGCCTGCTCGATTATGCAATCGCGCGGGCCAAGAAGGACGATGCGGCCTTGCTGCTTGTCCATATCCTTGAATGGTCGCCCTACAAGTTCCTGACGCCTCAGGAAATCGAGGAGCGCCACGCCCGCCGCAAGCAGGAAATGGCGCGGGCCAGGGAAGTGATGCTCGATCCGGCGCTCGCCAAGGTGCACGCCGCCGGGCTCGAGGGCGACTGCCGCATCCGCTACGGATCGGTGGTCGAACTGGTGGCCGAAATCGCGTCTGAGGCGGGCGCGAGCATGATCTTCGTCGGCAGGTCCGGCACGCAGTCCATGGCCGCACGTATCTTTGGATCGGTGCCCCTTGGCCTTGCGCAGGTCGCCCCCGTGCCAACCGTCATCGTGCCCTGAGCCGCTGGAGACCCGTCATGAAACCCATTCAAATCGCCCTTCGCGTCGGCCTTCCGGCCCTCGGCGCGACGCTCGCCGCCCTTCCCGTCCAAGCGCAGGAGGCGGCGCAGACCCTCGACGATCGGATCAACGAGGTTGTCGGCCGCTTTACCACCCCCTTCGTCAACTTCATCTTCGCCCCCTTCCCAGGCACATCCTTCCCGTGGATCGTGCTTTGGCTGGTGGTCGCGGCGACGATCTTCACGCTCTATTTCGCCTTCGTGCAGTTCCGCGCCTTCCCGCATTCGATCGCGCTGGTGTCAGGCAAGTATTCCGATCCCGATGACGCCGGCGAGGTCAGCCACTTCCAGGCCCTCGCCACGGCGCTTTCGGGCACGGTCGGTCTTGGCAATATCGCCGGTGTGGCCGTGGCCGTGTCGATCGGCGGACCCGGCGCGACCTTCTGGATGATCCTCGCGGGTCTCATGGGGATGGCGTCCAAGTTCACCGAATGCACGCTCGGCGTGAAATACCGCAATGAATACGCCGACGGCACCGTCTCGGGTGGACCGATGTACTACCTCAGCAAGGGCATGGCGGAGCGCGGATTTGCCGGCTTCGGCAAGGTGCTGGCGATCTGCTTCTCGATCGTCTGCGTGCTCGGCTCGCTGGGGGGCGGCAACATGTTCCAGGCCAACCAGGCGCATGCGCAGCTCGCCAATATCATCGGCGACTACCCGGGCTGGATCACCGGTGTGATCTTCGCGGCCATCGTCTTTGCGGTGATCATCGGCGGCCTGAAAAGCATCGCGCAGGTCACCGAGAAGATCGTTCCCTTCATGGGCGTGCTCTACGTCGGCACGGCGCTGATCATCATCTTGATGAACTATGACCGGATCGGCTGGGCACTTGGCCAGATTTTCGACGGCGCCTTCACCGGGCTCGGCGTCGCGGGCGGGCTCGTCGGCGCGCTGATCCAGGGCTTCAAGCGGGCGGCCTTCTCGAACGAGGCGGGCGTCGGCTCCGCGGCCATCGCCCACTCGGCGGTGCGCACCAAGGAGCCGATCACCGAGGGGTTCGTGTCGCTGCTCGAGCCCTTCATCGACACGGTGGTGATCTGCACCATGACCGCGCTGGTCATCGTGATCACCGGCGTGCTGCAAGTGGACGCGGAGACCGGCCAGTACATCTGGAACGCCGAGCTGGGCCGTGTCGAGACCCTGGGCGACGTCTCGGGCGTGGCGCTGACCTCAGCGGCCTTCGGATCCGCCATCTCGTGGTTCCCCTACGTGCTGGCGCTGGCGGTGATCCTCTTCGCCTTCTCGACGATGATCTCCTGGAGCTACTACGGGCTCAAGGCCTGGACCTACATGTTCGGCGAAGGCAAGTTCCAAGAGGTGAGCTTCAAGGTCCTGTTCTGCATCTTCGTCATCATCGGCGCGGCGATGAACCTCGGCCCGGTGATCGACTTCTCGGATGCGGCGATCTTCGCGATGGCGCTCTTCAACATCGTGGGCCTCTACTTCCTGATGCCGATCGTGAAGGCCGAGATGAACAGCTACATGAGCCGGCTGAAGTCGGGCGAGATCAAGCGCTACGCCTGAGCCCCGACACGACACGGCACGACGGAACACGAAGGGGGCGCCGAAAGGCGCCCCCTTTTTACTTGGAACAGAGCCTTACTTCGCAGCCAGCAGTTCCGGCACCTCGAGCAGGATGAACTCGTTGTGCGCCGCCTCGCCCGGCACGCGCCCGCCCGAGAAAGGCAGGTTGTTGTCGTTGGCGACCAGGATGTGGGTCTCGTCCACCGCGATCACGTCCTCGATGGTGAAGAAGGGGAAGCTGAAGTGATCGCCGCCCGCGCCCATGCCCTCGAGCGCCTTGGCATCGGGGTCGGCGATGTTCAGCAGGTCGATCTGGCCAATGCGGCGGATGAAGCCCTCTTCGTCGGTGTCGCTCATGTCGACCAGCACGATGTTCTTCACCTTGGCGGGGTTCGGGTAGCACTCGGCGGTCTCGGTCGCACCCTCGGCGCAGGCCTGCGTCATGTCGCCCTCGCCGTTGTCGCGCTCGATGACCAGCGCGCGGGTCTCGTCGATGAAGTTGAAATCACCGATCGCCGTGGCACCCTCGGCAAGCTGGAACTTCACGCTCTCACCAGTCCATTCCCCTGCTTTAGGGTCGAAAGCGATGACCCGCAGGAAGAGCCCCTCGGTTTCGCCACCCTCGATCAGGATCGGCTTTTCCAGCATCGCCCAAAGCAGGTCCGTGCCCGGCTGCAGCGCCATGCCCTCGTAGCCGCCCGAGCGCTGCACCTGGTAGTCGGTGCCCGCAGTCGCGGGGACAAAAACGCTGTAAGTGTCTGGGCCATGAAGCTCCTTGCCGTCGAGCTTGGTGGCAAAGACATCTTTCACGACGCCGTCGAGCCCGGCGCGGATGATGTAGGGGCCGAACTCGTCGCCGATCCAAACCTCACCGTCCAGCACCTGGATCGACTCCGTGTCGAAGTCGGCGCCGGTCAGATAGCGGCTCTCGGTGCCTTCATAGGCAATGCGGAAGGGCACCTTGTGGTCCGGGTCCGACAGGAAGATCGTCTCGCGGCGCTCGACCGTGCCGGTCTCGAAATCCGGCGCCATGCGGTGGAAGAACAGCATGGCGTCGGGCGAGTTGCGCTTCGAGCCGAAGCCGTTGTCGGTCAGCGTGTAGAAGCTGCCGTCCTCGGCGCGGGTCATGGCAAAACCCGACATGCCCTGCACCGGCTGGCCGATGAAGGGCAGCGAAATGCCGGTGCCGTGGTTGCCGTAGGTCTTGCCGGTGTTGCCCTCGACGCTCATCGCTTGGCCGTTGCGCGCGGCGCCGGTGAACTTGCCGGAGAGCCAGGCATCACGCGGCGCATCCGCCGGCGGCTCGACCAGCGACAGGGCGGGCAGGTAGGCGTGACCGGCGAGCTTGGCCGGAAAGATCTCCTGGGCCGTGGCGGGCGCGGCGGCCGCGCTGGCGAGGGCGAGAAGGGAAAGCGAAAGGCGCATCGGGAACTCCTCGTGGATGCATTGATGCGCCGCTGCTACGGACATTGCGTAACGCTCACGTGGCCGTGATGTGACGCTCCGGTGAAACCCGGCGCCCTGTCATCTTTGCCCAGGTATTCCCGCCGGAGGCATCGGCACGCCCTCAAATGCGAAACGCCCCACCGAACGGCGGGGCGTCTGCAAAACAGCCTGAAACAGGCTCTAACTCAGTAGCGGTAGTGCTCGGGCTTGAACGGCCCTTCCGGCGTCACGCCGATATAGGCCGCCTGCTCGGTCGAGAGCGTGGTCAGCTTGGCACCGACCCGATCGAGGTGCAGCCGCGCCACTTTCTCGTCGAGGTGCTTGGGCAGGATATAGACCTTGTTCTCGTACTGGTCGCCGTTCTTGTAGAGCTCGATCTGCGCCAGCACCTGGTTGGTGAAGGAGGCCGACATCACGAAGCTCGGATGACCGGTGGCATTGCCGAGGTTCAGCAGGCGGCCTTCCGACAGCAGGATGATCTTGTTGCCCGAGGGCATCTCGATCATGTCCACCTGGTCCTTGATGTTGGTCCACTTGTGGTTCTTCAGCGAGGCCACCTGGATCTCGTTGTCGAAGTGACCGATGTTGCCGACGATGGCCATGTTCTTCATCTCGCGCATGTGCTCGATGCGGATCACGTCCTTGTTGCCGGTGGTGGTGATGAAGATGTCGGCGTCGGCCACGACGTCCTCCAGAAGCACCACCTCGAAGCCGTCCATCGCCGCCTGCAGGGCGCAGATCGGGTCAGCCTCGGTCACTTTCACCCGCGCACCGGCACCGGCCAGCGAGGCGGCCGAGCCCTTGCCCACGTCGCCGTAGCCGCAGACCACGGCGACCTTGCCCGCCATCATCACGTCGGTGGCGCGGCGGATGCCGTCCACGAGGCTCTCGCGGCAGCCGTACTTGTTGTCGAACTTCGACTTGGTGACGCTGTCATTGACGTTGATCGCCGGGAAGGGCAGCTGGCCCTTCTTCTGCAGATCATACAGGCGATGCACGCCGGTGGTGGTCTCTTCCGAGACGCCCATGATCGCCTCGCGGGTCTTGGCGAACCAGCCCGGGCTCTGCTCCATGCGCTTCTTGATCTGCGCGTGGATCACCGCTTCCTCTTCCGAGGTCGCCACGCCCAGATCCTCGCCCGCCTCGGCGCGCGCGCCGAGCAGGATGTAGAGCGTCGCGTCGCCGCCGTCGTCGAGGATCATGTTCGCGCCCTCGGGGAACTGGAACGAGCGATCGAGGTAATCCCAGTGCTCTTCCAGCGTCTGCCCCTTCACGGCAAAGACCGGCGTGCCGCCCGCGGCGATCGCGGCGGCGGCGTGGTCCTGGGTCGAGAAGATGTTGCAAGAGGCCCAGCGCACGTCGGCGCCCAGCGCCTTCAGCGTCTCGATTAGCACCGCGGTCTGGATCGTCATGTGCAGCGAGCCGACGATCCGCGCGCCCTTCAGCGGCTGCGCCTCGCCGAACTCGGCGCGGCAGGCCATCAGGCCCGGCATCTCGGTTTCGGCGATGTCGAGTTCCTTGCGGCCAAAGTCGGCCAGCGAGATGTCCTTGACGATATAGTCTTCAGCCATGGTCCGGCGCTCCAATTCGAATATCGGGATTGCTGGGCTGGGTAGCATCCCTTGCTATGCCCCGCAACGTGGATCACAGTCTGGCCTAAACGGAAGCATAATCCGCCAAAGGCAGCCGCGGCATGGACCACACCCCTCCCAGCAACGCTTACGGGCGCTACTGCGTGCCCGCAGGGCTCGAGACGCGCCCCGCGGTGAAGGCCGTCCGGGCCGGCGGAATTTATGAACCTCAGACCATGGCCTTCATGCGCGCCCATGCGGGCGGCAGAGACATCGATCACGCCGGCACCTTCTTCGGCGACGTCCTGCCCGGCGTCGCAGCGGCGATGCTCGACTTCGTCATTCCGCGCGACCGGCAGGTGACGATCGTGCAACTCGACGTCGAGGGTCACGAGAAGCGCGCGCTCAAGAGCGCCTATCACCTCATCCACCGCTGCAGGCGGATCCTGATCCTCGAGAACCGCGGCAACAAGACCTGGATCCAGCGCAGGTTCCGCGGCCTCGGCCACTGGGTCCGCGGCAAGCTGCACGGCAATTTTGTCTACGCCACGGAAGACCTGGACCTCTGAAGATGCCTCCCAAACCCAAGCAACCCCGCGCCTGGCAGCGCATGCTCTCCGGCCGGCGCCTCGACCTGCTCGACCCCACACCGGTGGACATCGAGATCGAGGACATCGCCCACGGACTCGCCTTCGTCGCCCGCTGGAACGGCCAGACCCGGGGCGACTTCCCCTATTCCGTCGCCGAGCATTCGCTGCTGGTCGAGACGCTGTTCTGCCGTCTGTGCCCCAGTGCCAGTCCCGCCGAGAAACTCTTCGCGCTGCTGCATGACGCGCCCGAATACGTCATCGGCGACATGATCTCACCGGTCAAGGCGGCGGTCGGCCCGGGCTACTGCGAGCTCGACAAACGGCTGGCGGCGGCGATCCATATCCGCTTCGGCCTGCCCGCCACGCCCGGCATCCGTCTCAAGAAGCAGATCAAGAAGGCCGACAACGTCTCGGCCTGGATGGAAGCCACCCAGATCGCCGGCTTCTCCGAAACCGAAGCCTCGCGCTTCTTCAAGCGCCCCGACGCTACCCTTGTCGAAGGGCTCGACATCCACCTGCGTCCGCCGGTCGAGGTGCGCCGCGCCTATACCGCGCGCCACGCCGAGCTGCTGGCGCTGCTGTGAGCTGCGCTGGGATCTCCATCCGCCGTGCGGGCACGCTCGATGCGCGGCCGATGGCCGAGCTGCTCAACGAGATCATCGCGCAGGGCGGCACCACGGCGATGACACAGCCCGTCAGCGGAGAGGATCTGCGCCACTGGATGGGCACGCCGCGCGCCGTCTGGCACGTTGCAGAGGACGAGGCGGGCACGTTGCTTGGCTTCCAATGGGTCGAGCCGCACCCGCAACATGGTGACACCGTCGCGCAGATCGCAACTTTTGCGCGGGTCGGCCGCACCGGGCTCGGCATCGGTTCGGCGCTTTTCGAAGCCACCCGCGCCGCCTGCCGCGACGAAGCCTACGCCTGGATCAACGCCGAGATCCGCGCCGACAACGAGGGCGGGCTGATCTACTATCAGAGTCGCGGCTTCGAGGACTACGGCACGATCCGCGACTACCGGCTCGGCGATGGCGGCACCGTAGACAAGGTGCTCAAGCGCTACGACCTCTGAGCCCTGCCGGACAGACGGAAGCCGCGCCCTTGCGAAGCGCGGCCCCTGATTTCTCCTAGGCAGGCATACCGCCGCCGGAGGCTGCGCTTGCCCGGGCGCTGCCCCTCACTTCGGCGAGCGCTTCGCGAGGATGCGCTGCAAAGTCCGGCGGTGCATGTTGAGACGCCGCGCGGTTTCCGACACGTTGCGGTCGCAAAGCTCGTAGACCCGCTGAATGTGCTCCCAACGAACACGGTCGGCGCTCATGGGGTTCTCCGGCGGCGGCGGCAGGTCGTCGCCGCGCGACAGCAGGGCATTGGTGATGTCGGTGGCGTCGGCCGGCTTCGACAGATAGTCGGTGGCGCCGATCTTCACCGCGGCGACGGCGGTGGCGATGGCACCATAGCCGGTCAGCACGACGATGCGGCTGTCGGGGCGCCGCTCGCGGAGCACCTCGACCACGTCGAGCCCGTTGCCATCCTCAAGCCTCAGGTCGACCACGGCATAGGCCGGCGGACGCGCCTTGGCGATGGCAGTGCCGGCCGCGACCGACTCGGCAATCTCGACCTCGAAGCCGCGTTTTTCCATGGCCTTGGCCAGCCGCTTGAGGAAAGGCTCGTCGTCATCGACAAGCAGCAGCGAGCGATCGTCGCCCAGGTCGTCTTGTGTGAGTTCCGCCACGGAGGCCCCCGTCCTATGGACCGGCTTGAAGCGCCGTATGAGAAAATCTCTTATCCCGCCCGCGACATGCGGTCAAATCAAGCCGGCCCCATGCGATTGATGTAGCAGGTGGTACGCTCGGCCAGCTGCACCGGCGACACGTCGCGGCGGAAAAACTCGGCGAAGCCAAGGCCCGGCAGGACGAGGTAGGTAAAGGCCGAATGATCCACCGAGTAGAACTCGGGATCCTCGTCGTTCTTTTTGTAATAGGCGCGGTAGGCTTTCGCGGCCTGCGCGACCTGCGCCTCCGAGCCGGTCAGCCCGATCATCTTGTCGTGAATGTTCGCGGCATACTGCCCCATGACCTCGGGCGTGTCCCGCGCCGGATCGACCGAGATCATCATCGGCGTCGCCGAATAGCCGGCCTCGGCCAGCAGGTCGACCGCATCGGCGTTGCGGATATTGTCGAGCGGGCAGATGTCCGGGCAGAAGGTGTAGCCGAAATAAAGCAGCGTCGGCTCGGTGATCACATCGGCGTCGGTCACCGTCTCTCCCGAGGGGAGCACCAGCTCGAAGGGTCCGCCGATCGCCCCGGCCCCGCCAGCCACCACGCCTTCGCGGCAGTCGGCAAAGGGATCGTCCCCCCGGCCCCATTGGGTTGCCATCCAGATCCCGGCGGAAAGGGCGACGAGGCCGCCGGCGGCGACAATGGCGACAAGCGTGGCGGGTTTCATGGCGGGTTCCTTCCCGGGGATCGATCAGGCCGGCGCCGGGGCGAGGCGCATTGCAAATCCCCAACCCAAGCATGACACTCCCAGACCTAACGATTGCCCCCCGGGGCGCAAGCCAAGAAACCATGCGAAAGAAGACACCGGCATGAGCCCGACGGACCTGGTCCTGCCCTGGCAGGAAGAACGCAGCACCTTCATCCGGCTGCGCACGATGATCCTGCTGCGCTGGGTGGCCATCGTCGGCCAGATCGCCGCGCTTGTGGTGGCCCAATCGGTCTACGATCTGCAGCTGCCGCTCGGCCTGTGCTATCTCGCCGTCGGCATTTCGGTGATCGGCAACCTCGTCGCCAGCCTGATCTTCCCCGAGACCAAGCGCCTGTCGGAAGCCGAGAACTTCCTCATGGTGATGTTCGACCTCTTGCAGCTGTGCTTCCTGCTCTATCTCACCGGCGGGCTGCACAATCCCTTCTCTGTCATGGTGCTGGGGCCGGTGACCGTTTCGGCGGTGATGCTCTCGCTGCGCTCGACCATCGTGCTCAACGTCACTGCCTTCCTGCTGATCTCGGGCATGGTCTTTGCGCATGTGCCGCTGCACACGGTCGACGGGCAGGTGCTGCAGATTCCCGATCTCTTCGTCTTCGGCCAATGGGCGGCCATCGCCATCGCTCTGGTCTTCCTGTCGGTCTACGCCCGCCGGGTCACCACCGAGATGAACGCCATGTCAGATGCGCTCAACGCCACCCAGATGGCGCTGTCGCGGCAGCAGAAACTCAACGACCTGGGCGGCGTGGTGGCCGCGGCGGCGCATGAGCTGGGCACGCCTCTGGCAACCATCAAGCTGACCTCGGCCGAGCTCATCGAAGAGCTTGACGATCGCCCCGAACTGCAAGAGGACGCACGGCTGATCCGGACGCAGGCCGACCGCTGCCGCGACATCCTTCGCTCCATGGGCCGGGCGGGGAAGGACGATCTGCACCTGCGCACTGCCCCGCTCACCGAGGTGATCCGCGAGGCAGCCGAGCCGCACGAGAACCGCGGCAAGCACGTCAGCCTCGAGACGATCGGCGACACCGATCTGCCCATGCCGCAGATCCTGCGTCACCCAGAGGTGATCCACGGGCTGCGCAATCTCGTGCAGAATGCCGTCGATTTCGCCCGCAGCCGGGTCTGGATCGAGACCGGCTGGGATGCGCAAAGCGTCACCGTGCGGATCATCGACGACGGGCCGGGCTTCCCGCCGCATCTCATAGGCCGGATCGGCGATCCGATGATCCGCCGCCGCAAGACCGAGGCCGAACGCCGCGCCCGGCCCGAATACGAGGGCATGGGGCTGGGCCTTTTCATCGCCAAGACCTTGTTGGAGCGCTCCGGCGCCGAGTTGAGCTTCGCCAATGGCTCGGATCCGACCGCACCCGAGCCTCCGGGCACACGCCGGGGCGCGGTGGTCGAACTGGTCTGGCCGCGCGTGGCCATCGTCGCGCCCGAGACCGCGCCGGGCACCCCGCTCGGCGAGAATCCCGCCTTCGGCGCCTGACCTCACCCCTCTGCGCACCGCTCTTGATCGCTCGCTCAAAATTAACCGGCTATTAACCAGTAAGACCGTAATCTGGCCAAACGTCCAACGGAACGGAGGCCGGATTGGAGCTCACAATCGCGCTCGCCATCGGAGTCGGCGCTGGTATCGCGGCGTTTTTGGGAACCTACGGCTTGCGCTCGTCCCACGCATCGCCCGCCTCGGGGCGCGCGGACGAAAGCCCGAGTTGCCGCGACGACGAAACCGAAATTCTGATGATCGGCCAAAGGGTCGCCGACATTACCCGGGCAGCGCGAAACTTTCTCGAAACCGAGCCCGGCGACACGCCGGACTGGCCGTCGCTGCGGCCGCGGCTCGAGGTCTATTTCGGCCCGCTGCCCGAAACCCTGCCCGCCGAGCCAGCAAGCTTTTCCGCCGTCGGGGCATCCGGCGCCCGGCTGCTGGTCCGTCCAGAGGGCCCCGCGCTTCGGCTCTTGATCGAGGCCGAGCCCATGGCCGCGGGTGCGCGGCTCAAGCTGCAGTCCGAGTTGAACGAGCTGCCCCGCCTGCGCCGCGCCCTGGCCCTGGTGCCCTGCCCGATCTGGCAGACCGACGAGACGCAAAACGTGGTCTGGAGCAATGCCGCCTACGAAGACGCCTGCGCGCAGGTCGACGCTTCGCCCACTGGCCCCGCACCCTTCGATTTGGTCGCCCCCGACGGCAGCGACACGCGCCGCAGCCGGACCGCTCTTGGCGCGCGCGGCGAGGACAGCCGCTACTGGTACGAGGTGCAGTCCCATCGCAACCGCGACGGCTGGATGCATTTCGCCACGAATATCGACGCCATCATCCGGGCCGAGATAAACCAGCGCAGTTTCCTGCAGACCTTGACCCGTATCTTCGCGCATCTGCCCATCGGCCTCGCGGTCTTCGACCGCGATCACCGCCTGGTGCTGTTCAATCCCGCGCTGATCGACCTCACCGGCTTGCAAGCCGAATTCCTCAGCGCCCGCCCAAACGTCATGAGCGTCTTCGACTCGCTACGCGAAGGGCGCATGATGCCCGAGCCGAAAAACTACAAGGGTTGGCGCGAACACCTGACGGGGCTCATCGCCGCGGCCTCCTCCGATCTCTACATCGAGACATGGGAGCTGCCCGCGGGCCTGACCTACAGGATCACGGGGCGGCCGCATCCAGATGCCGGGATCGCCTTTCTGTTCGAGGACATCAGCTCCGAAATCACCCTCACCCGGCGCTTTCGGCAAGAGCTGGACCAGGCCCATTCGGTGCTCGACAGCCTCGAGGAGGCCGTGGCGGTCTTCTCACCCCAGGGGGTTCTCAGCTCCTGCAACGAAGCTTATCGCGGGCTCTGGGGCAGTGATCCCGACACCTGCGTGGCCGATCTGTCGGTGAGCGAGGCCACCGCCTCCTGGCAGGACGCCTGCGCCCCCAGCCCGATCTGGGGTGACATCCGCGACTTCGTGCTGAGCCTTGGCGACCGCGCCGCCTGGGAGGCGCCGCTGCTCTTGCGGGACGGCCGGCCGCTCATGTGCAAGGTCAGCCCGATGACCGGCGGCGCGACGCTCTTGCGCTTCAGTCACGATCCCCGGATGGCGAACGTCCCCGGCTGACACCCCGATGCCGCTTGCGCGTGCGGGCGGGGATTGTATCTTCCCGCCATGACGACGCGCGCCCTGTCCCTGCCCTCTCCAGACGCCACCGGTGCGCTGGCCGCCACGCTCGCCCCGCGCCTGCGCCCCGGCGACGTGCTGCTGCTGATCGGCGGCATCGGGGCGGGCAAGACCCATTTCGCCCGCTGCCTGATCCAGTCGCTGATGGACGAGCCCGAGGACGTGCCTTCGCCCACCTTCACGCTGGTGCAGGTCTACGACGTGCCCACGGGCGAGCTCTGGCACAGCGACCTCTACCGCCTCTCGGACCCTGACCAGGTGGTTGAGCTGGGGCTGACCGAGGCCTTCGACGAGGCGATCTGCCTGGTGGAATGGCCCGACCGGCTGCAGGACCTGACGCCCGCCGCCGCGCTGAGCCTCAGCTTCGAGGTCACCGGCGACGAGACCCGGCAGGTCACGCTCGACTGGCAGGACGCGCGCTGGGACAGCCGCCTGGAGGGGCTCTGGTGAAAGATTTTCTGCTCAATGCGGGCTGGGGCGATGCCGAGGCGCATCCGCTCGCCGGCGACGCCTCGTCGCGCCGCTATACCCGGCTGACCCGCGGCGCCGAGAGCGCCATCCTCATGGACGACCCCGAGGGCGACGTGGCGCTCTTTGCCCGGCTCGCACGGCACCTGCTGTCGATCGATCTCAGCGCCCCGCGGGTGCTGGCGGAAGCGCCGGGGAAGCTGCTTCTGGAAGACCTCGGCGACGGGCTCGTCGCGCGACTCTGCACCGATGCAGAGACCGAAAAGCGGCTCTATCTCGTGGCGACCGACGCGCTCATCGCCCTGCACCGCCACGCCCCGCCCGAGGACCTGCCGCTGGCCGACGCGGCGCACCTGTCGCGGATCACCGGCCTCGTCTTCGACGCCTATTGTCCCGGCAGCGGCGCACGCCACGACCCCGAGGCGCGAGACAGGGTCATCGCGGCGCTGCACGATCTGATCGCCGAGCACGCCCCCGAGACCGACGTGATGATCCTGCGCGACTATCACGCCGAGAACATCCTCTGGCTGCCCGAACGCGGAGGCGCCGCGCGCGCCGGTCTGCTCGACTTCCAGGATGCCCTCAAAGGCCCGCGCGCCTATGACTTGATCTCGTTGATCCGGGACGCCCGGCGGGATGTCTCCAAGGCGACTGCCGAGGGCTGCATCAGGCACTATCTCGCGGAAACCGGCGCCGAGGAGGCCCGTTTCCGCAGCGCGCTCGCCGTGCTCGGCGTGCAGCGCAGCCTGCGCATTCTCGGCATCTTCGCCTCGCTCGCCAAGACCCGCGACAAGCCGCAGTACATCGACCTGATTCCGCGCGTCTGGAACAACCTGCAGACCGACCTCGCCCATCCGGCTTTGACCGAGTTGCGCGCCCTGCTCGAGCCGGCCCTGCCCGCGCCCACGCCGCAGACCCTTGAAAGGCTGAAATCCTGATGCCCCACGCCGTGATGCTCTTTGCCGCGGGTTTCGGCACGCGCATGGGCGCGCTTACCGCCGACCGCCCCAAGCCGCTGATCGAAGTCGCCGGAAAGCCGCTGCTCGACCATGCGCTGGAACTGACGGCGGGCCTGCCCACGCGCGTCGTGAATGCCCATTACCGCGCCGAGCAGGTCGCCGCGCATCTCGACCGCAGCGGGGTCGTGGTCTCGGTCGAGCAGCCGCAGATCCTCGACACCGGCGGCGGGCTGCGCCACGCGCTGCCGCTCTTGGGGCCCGAGCCGGTCTACACGCTCAACACCGATGCCGTCTGGGCCGGGCCGAACCCGCTGCACCTGCTCGCCGAGGCCTGGGACCCCGCCCGCATGGACGCGCTGCTGCTCTGCGTGCCGCTGACCAATGCCGTGGGCCGCAAGGGCGCCGGAGACTTCACCCTCGAAGGCGATGGTCAACTGCGCTGGAAGGGTGATCAGGTCTACACCGGCGCACAGATCCTCAAGACCGAGCTTCTGGCCGAGATCCCCGACGACGCCTTCTCGCTGCGGCTGCTGTGGCAGCGGATGGGCGATCAGGGCCGCCTCTATGGGACCAGCTACCCCGGCCACTGGGCCGATGTCGGCCACCCCGAGGGGATCCTCCTCGCCGAAGAGATGCTGGCGCGCCATGTTTGAGCCCTCCGGCACGCCCCGCATCTTTGGCCTCGCCCCCGGCGTCGACTTCCCCGCCGCGCTGGTCGCGGGGCTGCGCGCGCGCATGGCGGGCCGCCCGCCCGAGGAAATGGCCAGGGTCGAGCTGATCCTCAACACCAGCCGCATGGCGCGGCGGGTGAAGGCGATCTTCGATACCGGCCCCGCAATCCTGCTGCCGCGCATCCGGCTGCTCACCGACATGGCCGACCCCGCCGCGCTGCGCGACCTGCCCGCGCCGGTGCCGCCGCTGCGCCGCAGGCTCGAACTCACCGGATTGGTGTCGAAACTGCTCTACGCCCAGCCCGACCTTGCCCCCCGCGCGGCGCTCTTCGATCTGGCCGACAGCCTCGCCACGCTGATGGACGAGATGCAGGACGAAGGCGTGTCGCCAGACCAGATCGCCGCGCTCGACGTCAGCGACGAGTCGGGCCACTGGCAGCGCGCGCTCAGCTTCCTCGGCATCGTGCAGCGCTACTTCGAGCAGGGCGAGGAAGCGCCGGACCGCACCGCCTTCCAGCGCCATGCGCTGGACGAGAAGCTGAAGAGCTGGGAGGCCGCACCGCCGACCCATCCGATCATCGTCGCCGGCTCCACCGGCTCGCGCGGCGGCGCCTACAAGCTGATGTGCGCGGTCTCGCGCCTGCCGCAGGGCGCGGTGGTGCTGCCCGGCTTCGACTTCGACACGCCCGGCCCGGTCTGGGGCGGCCTGAGCGACGCGCTCTCGGCCGAGGACCATCCGCAGTTTCGCTTCGCCAAGCTGCTGCTCGACCTCGCGCTCGACCCGATGCGCGTGCCGCATTGGCACGAACAGACACCGCCCAGCGCGGCGCGCAACCGGCTGGTCTCGCTCGCGTTGCGCCCGGCGCCGGTTACCGACCAGTGGCGCTCCGAAGGCGTGCATCTGCCCGATCTGACCGAAGCGACGGAAAAGCTGACGCTGGTCGAGGCCAACTCCAAGCGCGAAGAGGCGATGGCCATCGCCCTGCGCCTGCGGCAGGCGGCGCAGGACGGCACCACCGCGGCGCTGATCACCCCCGACCGGATGCTGACCCGGCAGGTGACCGCGGCGCTGGACCGCTGGGACATCGTGCCCGACGACAGCGCCGGCATCCCGCTGCAGCTGACCCCGCCGGGGCGGTTTCTGCGGCAGGTGGCGGCGCTATTCCAGCGCGATCTGACCGCCGAGAGCCTGCTGTCGCTGCTCAAGCACCCGCTGACCCACAGCGGCTCGGAGCGGAACAACCACCTGCGCGCCACCCGCGAACTGGAACTGCACATCCGCAAGAAGAGCTGGCCCTTCCCGCAAGCCGAGCTGATCGAGGCGTGGGGCGAGGCCGCCGGTTTCCCCGACTGGGCGACCTGGGTCGCCGAGACGTTCTGCCAGCCACCGCTATACGGCACGCGCGCGTTGAGCGACTGGCTGATGATTCACGTGGAACGGGCTGAGGCCATCGCCGCCGGTCCCGAGATGGGCGAGTCGGAGCTCTGGAAGGAAGGCGCGGGGCGCAAGGCAAGGCAGGTGGTGACCGAGCTCGAGGGCGAGGCCAGCCACGGCACCGACCTCGACGCGCGCGATTACGCCGACCTTTTCGGCGCGATCCTTGCCAAGGGTGAGGTGCGCGATCGCGACGCGCCGCACCCGCATATCCTGATCTGGGGCACACTCGAGGCCCGCGTCATGGGCGCCGAGCTGCTGATCCTCGGCGGGCTGAACGAGGGCAGCTGGCCGGAGATCCCCGGTGCAGATCCGTGGCTGAACCGCAGGATGCGCCACAAGGCGGGACTGCGCCTGCCCGAGCGCAATATCGGCCTTGCCGCGCATGACTTCCAGCAGGCGGTCGCCGCCGAAGAGGTCTGGCTCACCCGCGCGCTGAAGTCCGACGACGCCGAGACGGTTCCCGCGCGCTGGGTGAACCGACTGATGAACCTGATGAACGGCCTGCCCGCGAAGCAGGGGCCCGAGGCGCTGAAGGCGATGCAGGCGCGCGGCCGTCACTGGCTGGCGCTGGCGCGGCAGGTTGAGGCCCCGATCAAGGCGCCCTCTGCCGCCCGTCCTTCGCCGGTGCCGCCCGTCGCGGCGCGGCCGAGGCAGCTCTCGGTCACCGAGATCAAGACGCTGATCCGCGACCCCTATGCCATCTACGCCAAGCGCGTGCTGCGGCTGCGCCCGCTCAACCCGCTGCAACGCGCCCCGGATGCGCTGCTGCGCGGCATCCTCATCCACCGTGTGTTCGAGAAATTTGTGCGCGAAACCGTCTCTGATCCGGGGCTTTTGACCCCCGAGGCCCTGCGCGCCAAGGCGGCCGAGGTGATCGGCGATCCCGAGGTGCTGCCCTTCCCGGTGACCCGCCACGTCTGGCAATCGCGCATCGCCCGCATCGCCGACTGGTTCACCCGGACCGAGTCTGAACGGCAAAGTCTGGCCCGCCCCGTGCATTTCGAAACCAGCGGCTCCAGCGACATTGCCGCGCTCGGCTTTACCCTCAAGGGCACCGCCGACCGGATCGACATCGACGAGAAGGGCAATGCGCACCTCTACGACTACAAGACCGGCGCTGCCCCCACTGCCAAGCAGCAAAAGAATTTCGACAAGCAGCTGCTGCTCGAGGCGGCGATGGTCGAACGCGGCGCCTTTCCGAACCTGCACCCGCGCCATGCCGCGCGCGCCGTCTTCGTCTCGGTCTCGACAAACCCTGCCGAGGTCGAGGCCCCGCTCGACGAGGTGCCGCCTGCCAAGGTCTGGAGCCAGTTCGAGACCCTGATGACCCGCTGGTTCGAGCCGGAGCGCGGCTATACCGCCCGCGCCGCCATGCTCAGCGAGACCGATTTTTCCGACTACGATCATCTCTCGCGCTTCGGCGAATGGGACGTGATCGACGCCGCCGAACGGGAGACGCTGGAATGAGCCGCAACGAGGCCAGCGAAAAGCAGGTCGAAGCCGCCCGCCCGGATACCTCCACATGGCTTGCCGCCAACGCCGGTTCGGGCAAGACCCGCGTGCTGACCGACCGGGTGGCGCGGCTGCTGCTCGACGAGGTGCTGCCCGAGCATATCCTGTGCCTGACCTACACCAAGGCCGCCGCCACCGAGATGCAGAACAGGCTGTTCAAGCGACTCGGCGCCTGGTCGATGCTCGACGACGACCAGCTCATCGCCGAACTGCGCCAGCTCGGCCTTGATGGCGCGCTGCCGCCCGCGCGGCTGCGGCAGGCGCGCACGCTCTTTGCCCGCGCCATCGAGACCCCCGGCGGCCTGCGCATCCAGACCATCCACTCGTTCTGTGCGAGCCTGTTGCGGCGCTTTCCGCTCGAAGCCGGGGTGTCGCCACAGTTCACCGAGATGGAGGACCGCTCCGCCGAAATGCTGCGCGCCGAGGTGCTCGAACGCATGGCCGAGGGGCGCGACGCCTGGCTGGTCGAGGCCATGGCCCCCTTCCTCGGCGAACAGCCCGAGGCGCTTTTGGCCGAACTTTGCGGGCGCAAGGCGGCCTTCCTGCCACCGCGCAGCCCCGAGGACATCCGCGCGCTCTATGGGTTGCCCGGCGACATGGACGAGGACGCGGTTCTGGCCGAGGTCTTCCTCGGCAGCGAGAGCGATCTCATAGCCCGGGTGATCCCGGTGCTGCAGGCTGGCAAGAGCACCGATCAGGGCGCCGCGAAGAAGCTCGCGCGCTTCACCGGGCCGGACATGGCCGGGATGCTCGCGCTCGAGGACGCGCTGCTCACCCAGAAGGGCACGATCAGCAGCCGCGTGCCGACCAAGGACAGCAAGCAGGCGCTCGGCCCCGATGCGCCCCGCCTCGAGCAACTGGCGCAGCGGGTGGAATCGGCCCGCGAGAGCCGCCTCGCCGTCGAGGCGGTGAAGCGCGAGATCACCCTGCACCGCTTCGCGCAGGTCTTCCTGCCCGCCTACGAGGCCGAGAAGATGCGCCGCGGCTGGCTCGATTTCGACGATCTGGTGGTGCGCGCCCGCGACCTTCTGGCCGACGACCGTGTCGCCGACTGGGTGCTCTACCGGCTCGATGGCGGCATCGATCATATCCTTGTCGACGAGGCGCAGGACACCAGCCCGGTGCAATGGCAGGTGATCGAGCGGCTGGCGCGCGAGTTCACCTCGGGCGAAGGCGCCCGCGGCGATGTGCGGCGGACGATCTTCGTCGTCGGCGACAAGAAGCAGTCGATCTATTCCTTCCAGGGCGCCGACCCGCGCGAGTTCGACCGCATGTGCGACGACTTCGCCGACCGCCTGCAGGCCACCGACGCGCCGCTCAGCCGCATGATGCTGGAATATTCCTTCCGCTCCGCCGGGCCGGTGCTGCAGCTGGTGGATGCCACCTTCGAGGGCCGCGAGGAATCGGGCTTTTCCCCGGAACAGAGACACAAGGCGTTCAAATCCGAGATGCCCGGGAGGGTCGATCTCTGGCCGCACATCGAGCCTGCCAAGGAAGAAGAGGAAGACGCCGAGTGGTACGAGCCCGTCGACCGCATCGGCGCGCAGCACCATACCGTGCGGCTGGCCAACCGCATCGCCGGCTTCATTGCCGAGACCATCGGGAAACCGCTGCCCGTCGAGATCGGCTTTAGCGGCCAGTACAAGGCCCGCCCCGCCCATGCCGGCGACTTCCTGATCCTCGTGCGGCGGCGCGGCACGCTCTTCACCGAGATCATCCGTGCCATCAAGGCCCGCGGCCTGCCCATCGCCGGGGCGGACCGGCTGAAGGTCATGTCGGAGCTGGCGGTGAAGGACATCGGCGCGCTGCTGGCCTTCCTTGCGACGCCCGAGGATGACCTGTCACTCGCCACCGCGCTGCGCTCGCCGCTCTTCGGGCTGACGGAAAAGGCGCTCTTCGATCTGGCACATCCCCGCAAGCCCGGCAGCTATCTCTGGGTTGCCCTGCGCGAGCGGCGCGAGGAGTTTCCCGCCGTGCTGCAGGTGATGGACGACCTGCTGAACCGAACCGACTTCCTGCGCCCCTACGACCTGATCGAGCGCATTCTGACCCGTCACCGCGGCCGCCAGAAGCTGCTCGGGCGCTTGGGCGAAGAGGCCGAGGACGGCATCAACGCGCTGCTACAGCAGGCGCTTGCCTACGAGCAGAGCACCGTGCCCTCGCTCACCGGCTTTCTCGAGTGGATGCAGTCCGACGATCTGGAAATCAAGCGCGCCCCAGACAGCGCCGGGGCCCGCATCCGGGTGATGACGGTGCATGGCTCCAAGGGTCTGGAAGCGCCGATCGTCATCCTGCCCGACTGTGCCCAGCCCACCAAGACCATCCGCGAACGCCTGCTGCCCGCGGGCGACGGCGAGACCGCTGGCATGGTCTGGCAGTCGAGCGCCGCAGCGCAGCCACAGGTTCAGTCCGAGGCACTGGAGCGCGCCAAGGCCGCCGCCGAGCGCGAGCGCGACCGGCTGCTCTACGTCGCCCTCACCCGCGCCGAGAAATGGCTGGTGGTCGCCGCCGCGGGCAATCTCGGCAAGGACGGCAGCGCCTGGTTCGACCAGGTGCAGAAAGGCATGGAACGCGCCGGGGCCGAGACGGTCGGCTACGATTTCGGAAGGTGGGGCTCGGGCGAGGGCCTGCGGCTTGGTCAGGCCGACTGGTCTCACCTGCCCTTTGAGCAGGTCAGCGTGCAGACGCCGGTGCTGCCCGAACTGGAGCCGCACCTGCTGACCCCCGCGCCCCTGCCTGCCCCGCTGCCCGAGAGCCGCTCGCCCTCGGATCTCGGCGGCGCCAAGGCGCTTTCGGGGATCGACGGGCTCGACGAGGACGAAGCCAAACTGCGCGGCACGGTGCTGCACCTGCTGCTGGAGCATCTCGCGCCGCTCCCCGCCGCCGCGCGCGCCAAGGCGGTCCCGCATGTGCTGACCCTCGCCGAGGATCTGCCCGCGGAAACAGAGACCATCGTCATCGAGGCGCTTTCGGTGCTCGGCGCCCCGGCTCTGGCGCCGGTCTTTGCCGGGAACGCCCTCGCCGAAGTGCCGATTTCCGCCGAGATAGAGCCTGTCGGGCGCATCCACGGGGTCATCGACCGGCTGCTGGTCACGCCCGACAAGATCATTGCACTCGACTTCAAATCCAACCGAACCGTGCCCCGCTCCGCCGCCGAGGTGCCCGAGGGTCTGCTGCGCCAGATGGGGGCCTATGCCGCCGCCCTGACGCAGGTTTTCCCGGGGCGCATCATCGAAACCGGCCTCGTCTGGACCGCCACGCAGGAACTGATGGTCCTGCCACACGATCTGGTGTCTGCGGCTCTTTCGAGAACTAGCCCAACTTGACGACTCCCCGGGCGGTGCCTACCTTCGCCAACCGAACACCGGGTGCGCCGCTGCCGCGCGCCCTGCTGCCAAACCCCAGCCAAGGAGACCTCCCATGGCCACCGTCCCCGTCACCGACGCGACCTTCGACGAAGAAGTGAAGAACTCCGATATCCCCGTTGTGGTGGATTTCTGGGCCGAATGGTGCGGCCCCTGCAAGCAGATCGGCCCGGCGCTCGAGGAGCTGGCCGCCGAATATGAAGGCAAGATCAAGATTGCCAAGGTCGACGTCGACCAGAACCCGAACACCGCCGCCATGATGGGCGTGCGCGGCATCCCTGCGCTGTTCATCTTCAAGGACGGCCAGGTGATCTCGAACCGCGCCGGCGCCGCCCCCAAGGCGTCGCTGGCGAGCTGGATCAACGAGTCGATCTGAGCCTTCCGGCCCAACGATTTCGCGAAATGCGCCCTCCTCGCGGGGGGCGCATTTTTTGGTGTCCCGCGCCACGCTCAGAGCCCGGGAAACACCCGCCCCGCCAGAGCCTGCACCCCTGCCCACCGCCGCGCCTGTGCGGGGCCCCTGTCCTCGGCCCCGGCAGGCAGCCCCCACCATTCCGCCAGCACCCGGTTGCGCAGCAAAAGCTCGACCGACGGATCCTGCGCCCCCACCAGGCCGTATCCCTCGAAGAAGGCGCCTTGCACCTCGGGCGGCAGCACCTCTCGGTCTGGGATGGCGTCTTTCGGCGCATGAAGGATGGCGTAATCCGCCAGCAGCCGGGCGATGTCATGCCCGACCGGCACCACCCGCCCACCGGCGAAATCGAGCCCCCAGCAGCCCGCCTCGTCCAGCACCAGATTGCGCAGGTGCAGATCGCCATGGGTCTGCGCGGTGATCGTCTCGCGCCCTTCGTAGAGAACCTGATCCGCGCGGAGCGCCTCGGCGCACCTCAGAAAGCGCTGCGGCTCCGCCACGATCCGCGCCCCCGAGGACACCTCCTCCATCACCGACCGCAGGAAACCCACGGTGTGCTTTGGCTGGAACACCCGCGTCTCGCCCGGAAGCGCCCGGTGAAACCCGCCCAGCCAGCCCCCGGCCCGCCGGAGCAGCGCCGCCTGCGCGCTCAGCGGTGCCCCCTCCAGCAGCCCCGACAGCGGCCGCGCGTCGAGATACCCCATCACGCAGGTCCGCCGCTCCACGTCGAAGGTCAGCAGCTCGGGCACGCCCTGCGCGTAAACCTCCTGCACCGCCAGATGCGCCGCCATGGCCGCCGCGAACTTCTCCGGGTCCGCCGGTCGCGCCTCGTGCTTCAGCACCAGCCGCGCGCCGCCGGGTCCCTGTAGCCGCAGCAGGATCCGCGCCACCCGCGCATCCTCGCGCCGGGCCAGCGGCGCGGCGCGCCAGGACGCAGGGTCAAGCCCGATCTCGCGCGCAAGAACCGGCCAATGCGCCAGTGCCGCCTGCGCCAAATCCCCCGCGATCATTCCCATTTCCCGCCCCCTGCGCTATCTGCCCCGGCAAGGGCGGCGCCTTGCGAGGGGACATCTCAGCCCCCATATGGCGCCCAGCAAGAAAGGAAAGACAATGTCCGATCAGGAATTTCCGGGCTGGCACGGCACCACGATCATCGGCGTCCGCAAGGGCGGCCGGGTGGTCGTCGCGGGTGACGGGCAGGTGAGCCTCGGCCAGACCGTCATCAAGGGCACCGCGCGCAAGGTGCGCCGGCTGGCGCCCGGCGGTCACGAGGTGGTCTGCGGCTTCGCCGGCTCCACCGCCGATGCCTTCACCTTGCTCGAGCGGCTGGAGGGCAAGCTCGAGAAATCCCCCGGCCAGCTGCAGCGCGCCTGCGTCGATCTCGCCAAGGACTGGCGCACCGACAAGTACCTGCAGAAGCTCGAGGCGATGCTGATCGTCACCGACGGCAAGGATCTCTACGTCATCACCGGCGCCGGCGACGTGCTCGAACCCGAGCATGACATCGCCGCCATCGGCTCGGGCGGCAACTTCGCGCTCGCCGCCGCGCGCGGGCTCTACGAGTACGAGGAAGACGCCGAGAAGATCGCCCGCCGGGCCATGGCGATTGCCTCCGACATCTGCGTCTACACCAACGGCAAGCTGACCGTTGAGACCATTTCGGCTTGAAACAGAGCCTGAAAGGACGACCATGACTGACCTGACACCCCGGGAAATCGTCTCGGAACTCGACCGTTTCATCATCGGCCAGAACGACGCCAAGCGCGCCGTCGCCGTGGCGCTGCGCAACCGCTGGCGCCGCAAGCAGCTGAGCGCCGACCTGCGCGACGAGGTCTACCCCAAGAACATCCTGATGATCGGCCCGACCGGCGTCGGCAAGACCGAGATCTCGCGCCGCCTCGCAAAGCTCGCCCGCGCGCCCTTCATCAAGGTCGAGGCCACCAAGTTCACCGAGGTCGGTTACGTCGGTCGCGACGTCGAGCAGATCATCCGTGACCTAGTCGACGCCTCGATCGTGCAAACCCGCGAGTGGATGCGCGAAGACGTGAAAGCCGCCGCCCACAAGAACGCCGAGGAACGCGTGGTTTCCGCCATCGCAGGCGAGGACGCGCGCGAGGGCACCCGCGAGATGTTCCGCAAGAAGCTCAAGGACGGCGAGCTCGACGACACGGTGATCGAGCTCGACGTGGCCGACACCGCATCGCCCTTCCCGACGATGGAAATTCCCGGCCAGCCCGGCCAGAACATGGGGATGATGAACCTCGGGGACATTTTCGGAAAAGCCTTCGGCGGGCGCACCACGCGCAAGAAGATGACCGTCGCGGAAAGCTACGAGGTGCTGATCTCCGAGGAGGCCGACAAGCTGCTCGACGACGAGCAGGTCAAGCTGGCCGCCATCGAGGCGGTGGAGCAGAACGGCATCGTCTTCCTCGACGAGATCGACAAGGTCGCGGCGCGGCAGGAAGCCCGCGGCGGGGACGTGTCGCGCGAAGGCGTGCAGCGCGACCTGCTGCCCTTGATCGAGGGGACCACCGTCAGCACCAAGCATGGCGCGGTGAAGACCGACCACATCCTCTTCATCGCCTCGGGCGCCTTCCACATCGCCAAGCCGTCGGACCTGCTGCCCGAGCTTCAGGGCCGGCTGCCGATTCGGGTGAACCTGCGGGCGCTGACCGAAGAGGATTTCGTCCGCATCCTGACCGAGACCGACAACGCCCTGACCCGCCAGTACACGGCGCTGATGGCCACCGAAGAGGTCACCGTGACCTTCACCGAGGGCGGCATCCACGCGCTCGCCAAGATCGCCGCCGAGGTCAACGAGAGCGTCGAGAATATCGGCGCGCGGCGGCTCTACACGGTGATGGAGCGGGTGTTCGAGGAGCTGAGCTTCACCGCTCCCGACCAGCCGGGCACCGAGATCACCGTCGACGAGGCCTTCGTAGAGAAGCACCTCGGCGAGCTGACCCGCTCCACGGACCTCAGCCGCTACGTGCTCTGACACGCCGGATGCGGGGGGCCAGCCCCCCGCACCTCTTCTCTTTCCAAATACGCCCACCTGAGGCGTCCCGCCTCTACCGCCCAGCGTCGCCGCCGGATATGTTCGCGCCAACATTCCAGGAGGACGCCCCCGATGAAACGCTCCCACGTCAATGAGATCCTGCGCGCCAGCGACGCCTTCATTCGCAGCCACGGCTACAGCCTGCCGCCCTTTGCCTATCTCACCCCCGAGGGTCTGAAGAAAGCCGAGCACGGCGAGATCAAGCGCCGCCGCATGGGCTGGGACATCACTGATTACGGCGGCGGCAAGTTCGACGAGTTGGGGCTCTTCCTCTTTACCACCCGCAACGGGCTCAATGCCGATCTCGGCCAGCGCAGCGCCATGCTCTACGCCGAGAAGATCATGATCTCGCGCAAGAACCAGCTCAGCCCGATGCACCGGCACGATCTGAAGGTAGAGGACATTATCAACCGCGGTGGCGGCACGCTGGTTCTGGAACTCTTCACCGCCACGCCCGAGGGCGAGATAGACCGCGACGCCGAGGTCACCGTGCTCTGCGATGGGATGGAACGGACGATGCCCGCGGGCGGGCACCTCAAGCTGGATCCGGGCGAATCGGTGACGCTCTTCCCGTCAACGTGGCACGCCTTCTGGGGCGAGGGCAGTGACGTGCTGATCGGCGAGGTCTCGACGGTCAACGACGACCTGACTGACAATATTTTCGCCGAGCCGCTGGGTCGTTTCTCGCAGATCGAGGAAGACGAGGCGCCGCTGCACCTGCTGGTGTCGGATTACGACGACAAGCTCTGACCAGGGGCCAAGACAGCCTCAGGCCATCCACCACCGCTCGGCCATGCGCGAATCGTCCATCGCGCGCATGGCCCCGACGCGCTTCGGCGTCGCGATCCGCGCCGAATGTGCCTGTAGATGGTTGGCGTACATCGGCAAGATCAGCCCGCCCTCGTCGCGGCTGATCCGCTGCATCTCGGCATAGAGTTCGGCACGGCGGGTGCTGTCGAATTCGGCCCGTGCCTCGCGCAGCAAAGTGCCGAAGCGCCCCAAGCCGCCGCGCGTGGCGTTCCAGGGCGCGGCTTCGGTCAGCACCGTGGAAAACGCCCAATCCTCTGTCGCCCGGCCCGACCAGCCACCGGCGCGGAAACCGGCGCTATCGCGCGGCCAGTGCGTTTCCGGCGGAAGCCGGCGCAGCTCAAGCGCGATCCCGGCCTGCGCGGCGCTCTCGCGGTAGAGCTCGGCAGCGCGACCGGCGCCGTCGAAAGCGGCCTCGGAGACCAGCATCGGCAGGGCGATCCTCTCGTGGCCGGCCTGCGCGAGATGCCAGCGGGCGCGGTCCGGATCGAAGCCCTGCGGCTCGAGCGCGGCGAAATAGGGGTTGGCGGGCCCGATCGGGCTGTCCTGCCCGATGCTGCCATGGCCGTGCAGGATCTGGGCCACCATCGCCTCGCGGTCGACCACGGCCTTCAGCGCCTGCCGCAGGTGCGGGTCGGCGAATGGGGCAAGGTCGGTGCGCAGCGCGAAACCGTAATGCTGGTTGCCGGCGAGGCTCTGCACGGTGAAGCTCGGCTCGGCCTGAAGCGCAGCAGCCTCGGCGGCGGGCAGTCGGTCGATGGCATCGACGCGCCCGGACCGCATCGCCTCGAGCCGGTCGCGGGGGTCGTTCATAGCGAGGAAATCCACCCCGTCGAACCAGCCCGCGCGGCCGTCCTTGTAATGCTCGGCGACCCGGTGGCCGATAAAGCGGCGGCCGGGCTCGAATCGCTCGACCCGGTAGAGGCCTGTGCCAATTCCGCGCGCCATGGCCTCGGCGATCTGCCCGGCGGGGTAGATCAGCAGGTGGTAGTCGGCGAGAAGGTAGGGGAAGTCGGCGTTGCCGGTGGCGAGGGTGAACTGCACCTGATGCGGCGCGGTGGCGCGCATGTCCTCAATCTCGGCGACGATGGGCCGGGCCGGAGAGGCAGTGTCGCGGTGCAGCGCCAGCGAGGCGAGCACGTCCTCGGCGCCAAACGCCTTGCCATTGTGGAAGCGCACGCCGGGGCGCAGGTCGAAGGTCCAGACGCGGGCATCGGGCGAGGCGCTCCAGCCGGTGGCCAGCTCGCCGCGCAAGGCGCCCCCCGCCGCCACCTCGGTGAGCGTGTCGAAGACCGCGCCCTGCGCCGCGGCGCTCATGAAGAGCCCGGCGTGGGTCCGCGCGTCCCAGCTGTCGGTGCCGCGCGCGCCGCCCAGCGCGGCGCGGAAGTAGCCGCCGCGCGTCGCCCCTGCCACAGCCGCGGCACCGGCCAGTCCCGACGCGCCGAGAACGGCGGCGGCGAGGGCCGATTGCAGCACGCGACGGCGGCGAAGGGCGGTCATGGAACGGGGCACTCCCCTCTGGTGATGTCTCTTGCGGTGCTCACTTTGCACTTCGGCCCGCGCGGGTGCAACAGCGGCTCGCTCAAACCTGCGCCATCTGGCGGCGCGGTCAGTAGCCGTGACGGTTCGGCAGGCTTTCGAGCAGGGCGATCTGGTCCATCACCCGCACCAGCTCGGCGCTGATGCCGGGCTCGGATAGGGCATGGCCGGCGTTGCGCACCATGCGCAGCTCGCCCTCGGGCCAGGCGCGCGACAGCTCCCAGGCGCGGCGCGGCGGGCAGATCATGTCGTAGCGGCCCTGTACGATGACCCCGGGAATCCCGCGCAGCTTATCGGCGTTCCTGAGAATCCAGCCGTCCTCCTCGAGAAAGCCGGCATTGACGAAATAATGGTTCTCGAGCCGGGCAAAGGCGCGGGCGTATTCGGCCGGCGCCTCGCCGCCGTGGCCATTGGAATAGACCGAGGCCAGCGCGTTCTCCCAGCTTGACCAGGCCCGGGCGAAGCGGATTTCTTCGCGCAGGTCGCCAGAGAACAGCCGCCGGTGGTAGGCAGCGACAAGATCACCGCGCTCGTCTTCGGGAATCAGGCTTTCGAAGCGCGCCCAAGTCTCCGGCCAGAACTGCCCGGCGCCGCCTCCGTAGAACCAGTCAAGCTCGGCCTGGGTCATCATGAAGACGCCGCGCAGCACCAGCTGGCGCACCCGCTCGGGGTGGCTGATGCCATAGACCAGCGAGAGCGTCGCGCCCCAGCTGCCCCCGAAGACGATGAATTTCTCGATCTCCAGCGTCTCGCGGATCTTCTCGATGTCGGAAACGAGGTGCCAGGTGGTGTTGTTCTCGACGCTCGCGTGGGGCGTCGAGCGCCCGCAGCCGCGCTGGTCGAAGAGCACCACGCGGTAGACATCCGGGTCGAAATAGCGCCGCATCGCCGGGCTGCAGCCGCCGCCGGGGCCGCCGTGCAGCACGATGACCGGGATACCGGAAGGGTTGCCGCATTGCTCTACATAGAGCTTGTGCCCAGCGCCCACCTCGAGCATGCGCTGGTCGAACGGGTCGATCGCGGGATAGAGATGTTGCACTGCGCTCTTTTGGCCCGGGTATTTGTCCATGGAACCTCTATATTGGCTGATGAACCCAAAAGAAAACGGGATACCGAAAATATGACCCTGACCGTCGATCCGTCCGAAGTCGCCAAGTTCGAAGCCATGGCGGCAGAATGGTGGGACCCGAACGGAAAGTTCAAGCCTCTGCACATGATGAACCCCGTGCGTCTCGAGTATATCACGACGCAGATTGCCGGGGAGTTCGACCGTGACCTTGCGACGCCGCGTCCCTTCGAGGGGCTGCGCATCCTCGACATCGGCTGCGGCGGCGGGCTGCTCTGCGAGCCGATGGCGCGGCTCGGGGCCGAGATCGTCGGCGTCGATGCCGCCGAGCGCAATATCCCCGTGGCGCGGACCCATGCCGAGCAGTCGGGGCTGGAGATCGACTACCGCTTTTCCACCGCCGAGGCGCTGGCAGAGGCCGGCGAACAGTTCGACGTGGTGCTGAACATGGAGGTGGTCGAGCACGTGGCCGATCCGCAGGCCTATCTGAACGCGTGCCACGCCTTGCTGAAGCCCGGCGGGCTGCACCTGTGCTCGACGATCAACCGCAATGCCAAGAGCTTTGCCATGGCCATCGTCGGCGCGGAATGGGTGATGCGCTGGCTGCCAAAGGGCACCCACGACTGGGCCAAGTTCATCACCCCCGACGAACTTTACGGGCTGATGCGCAACGCAGGCCTAGAGCCGGTGGACCGCAAGGGCTACGTGTTCAACCCGGTGAGCTGGCGCTGGTCGATCTCGGACCGCGATTTGTCGGTTAACTACGTGACGGCGGCGCTGAAGCCGCAGGGCTGAGCCCGGTCGTCAGTCCGCCTCGAGTTTCAGCCGCAGCTCGCGCAGCACCGGAAGCGCCGCGCGCACCTTGTCGACGCCAAGGTCCTTGACCATCTCCGAGATCACCGGCGCCATGGCGGCGAGCGCCGCCTCGCGGGCGCGCTTTCCAGCGGGGCTGATCGCCACCATCTTGCGCCGCGCGTCGTCCCAGTCGGGGCGGATGTGCACGTACCCGGCGATCTCGAGCTTGTTGAGCGTGTTGGTCATCGCGCCGCGGGTGACGTGGAAGCTGCGCGCCAGCTGCGCGGGGCTGCGCTCGGTCTGCACCCGGGCGAGGTGGTTGAGCACCGAGAAATGCGAGATCTCCATGCGGTCGGGCAGCACCCGGGTCAGGCGGTTGCGCAGCAGCTGGTCAGCGGTCAGCAGCTCGCTGAACAGCGAGATCGCCAGCGCATCGGCGGGGGAGCTCATGCCGGTCCCTCGAACTGGCGGTCGTGGGTCAGCGCCGGGATCTGTGCCCGCGCCTTGTCGGATTGCGCCAGGTCGATCTCGGCATAGATGATGCCCGGCTCGGTGCCGCCGTCGGCGATGACCTCGCCCCAGGGCGAGACCACCAGCGAATGGCCGTGGGTGCGGCGCGGCTTGCCCTCGGAGATTTTGTGCGACCCGCATTGCGCCGGGGCGAGCACCCATGAGCCGGTCTCGATGGCGCGGGCGCGCAGCAGCGGCTCCCAATGGGCGGGGCCGGTGGCGGGCGAGAAGGCGGCGGGCACGGTGAGGATCTGCGCCCCGGCATGGGCCAGCGCGCGGTGCAGGTAGGCAAAGCGCACGTCGTAGCAGATGGTCATGCCGAGGGTGCCGAGAGGTGTTGCCACCGCCACGGCGCGGTCACCCGGGGCAAAGCCGTCGGATTCGCGGTAGGTTTCGGTCTCGGTCACCTGCACGTCGAACATGTGGATCTTGTCGTAGCGCGCGGCGATCTCGCCCTCGGGGGTGATCAGGAAGCTGCGGTTGGCAAAGCGCTCCTCCGGCGGCTCGGATTTCACGCCGAGCGAGCCGATCAGCAGCCAGACGCCAAGCGCCTCCGCCTCGGCGCGCAGCCCCGCAAGGGTCTGATCCTCCGCCTCGGGACGCAGCACCGCCTTCTGGTGGCTGCGGCTCGACGAGACGCAATTGGTCACCTCGGGCGTGAGGATGAAGCCCGCACCCCGCCCGGCCGCCTCGCGCATCATGGCGCGGACGGTCTCGAGGTTCTCCGCCGGATCGTCCGACGAGCTGATCTGCAGCAGCGCGGTTTTCATGTCCTTGCCCCGTCAGCCCGCGAGCAGCGGGTCGAGCTTGCCGTCGCGCTCCATCGCGTAAAGCTCGTCGCAGCCGCCAACATGCACATCTCCCACGAAGATCTGCGGCACGGTGCGGCCACCGTTGGCGCGCTGGGTCATCTCGGCGCGACGCTCGGGCGCGGCAGCGACATTGATCTCGGTGAACTCGGCGCCCTTCTGGGTGAGCAGCCGCTTGGCAGCGACGCAGAAGCCGCAGGTGGGCGTGGTGTAGATCTCGATCGGTTTCATGCAGGTTTCCCTTTCCGGCGGACTGGCAGCCCATCTTTCAGGGATTTAGGTATCCTTTGCAACGCGCGCCAGTACCGAGACCATAACCTGTGCCGCGCCAGCCTGCTTGCAGGCCAGCGACGCTGCGGAAAGCGTCGCCCCGGAGGTCATCACGTCATCCACCAGCAGCACGCTGCGCCCCGCGAGGTCCCCCCGCCCTGTAACGCTGATTGCGCCGTCGAGCGTTGCAAAGCGTTCCTCGGCGCCCTTTCCGTCGAGCGAGGGGGTGGCGCGGTTGCGGCGCAACGCGTCGGGGCAGTGGCGCAGCCCCAGCTCGCGCGCCAGCACCGCACCCAGCAGCGCCGACTGGTTGTAACGGCGACGCAGGTGGCGGCGCAGGTGCAGCGGCACCGGCACCACCAGCGTGCCGGCATCGAGCCCCTGCAGCCCGCGCGCCATCCAGCGTGCCGCGGGCCCCGCGATGTCGGTGCGGTCGGCGTGTTTCAGCATCAGCACCAGCTTGCGCCCGTTGCCCTTGTAAAGCAGCGCCGCCCGTCCCTGCACCCAGGGGCGCTCCTGCGCCCGACAGGCGTCGCAATGCTCGGCGACATCCGACTGGCCGGGCAAGGGCACCCCGCAAAGGTCGCAGCAGAGCCCGCCCAGAAAGGGAGTGTCGCGCCAGCAGGGGCCGCAAAGTCCGTGATCGCTCTCGACCAGCCCGCCGCAGGTCAGGCAACGCGGCGGGTAGACAAGACGCAGCCCCCCGCGCAACAAGGTTTGCAACCGCTCCTGCCGCATCTTATCTAGCCTCCATGTCCAGCCAGAGTTCCGACCCGCGTCCCGGCCAGCCAGCCCCCCAGAGCCCGCAGCTCATCGACCGCACCGCCCTTTCCCGGAACCGGGCCCGGGCGCGCCGCGCAGAGGATCTGCACAGGGCGCTTTTCCTGCACGAGGCCGCGCGGGACGAGGCGCAGGATCGTCTGATGATGGTTAACAGGGAGTTCAAATCCGCAGCCATTGTCACCCCCTTCCCCGAGATCTGGGACGGCGCCCTGCCCGGCGCCAAGATCCTGCCCGACGACGAGGTGCTGGACCTCGAGGTCGGCGCGCAGGATCTGGTGATCCACGCGCTTGCCCTGCACTGGGCGAACGACCCGGTCGGCCAGCTGATCCAGTGCCGACGCGCGCTGAAGGCCGACGGGCTTTGCCTGACGATCGCCTTCGGCGGCGAGACCCTCTCGCAGCTGCGCGCCGCCCTGGGACAGGCCGAGATCGACGTCACCGGCGGGCTGTCGCCCCGGGTGCTGCCGATGGGCGAGATCCGCGACCTCGGCGCGCTGCTGCAGCGCGCCGGGCTGGCGCTCCCCGTCGCGGATTCGCTGCCGCTCGACGTGAGCTACGAGAACGCGCTGCACCTGATGCGTGACCTGCGCGCCATGGGCGAGGCCAACGCGCTCTCGGCCCGGCTGCGCCGCCCCACCCGCCGTGCCGTACTGCTGCGAGCTGCGGAGATCTACGCCCAGAGCTACGCGCGCCCGGACGGCCGCCTCTCGGCGACCTTCGAGCTTGTTACCCTGACCGGCTGGGCGCCCGACGAGAGCCAGCAGAAGCCCCTGCGCCCGGGATCTGCGGCGCATCGTCTCGCCGACGCCCTGGGCGCCAAGGAAACCCGCCTCGAGGATTGAATCATTCTAAATTCGCGTTAGTTAGCGCGTGACTTTGAGGGAACAGAACGCATGAACGACATGACCCCCGACCCGATCCGTCCCGCTCAGGCCCCCGCCGACCACCCGGCGCTCCCACGCGAGAAAGTCGGTGTCCTGCTCGCCAACCTCGGCACGCCCGACCACTACAGCTATTGGCCGATGCGCCGCTACCTGTCCGAGTTCCTCTCGGACCAGCGCGTGATCGACTACCCGAAGTGGAAATGGCAGCCGCTGCTGCAGCTGATCATCCTGTCAAAGCGGCCGTTCTCGTCCGGCGCGAATTACAAGTCGATCTGGAACGAGGAGCTGAACGAAAGCCCCCTGATGACCATCACCAAGGCGCAGACCGCCGCCATCGCCGAGTCGATGAAGGCGCGCTACGGCGACCGGGTCATGGTCGATTTCTGCATGCGCTACGGCAACCCCTCGACCAAATCCAAAGTCAAGGCGATGACCGAGGCAGGCTGCCGCAAGATCCTGTTCTTCCCGCTCTACCCGCAGTACGCGGGGGCGACCTCGGCCACCGCCAACGACGCCTTCTTCAAGGCGCTGATGGAGGAGACCTGGCAGCCCACCGCCCGCGTGGTCGACCCCTATTTCGAGAGCCCGGCCTATATCGAGGCACTGGCGCAGTCGGTCGAGCGCGCCTATGCCGCCAAGGCAGAGAAGCCCGAAATTCTGGTGGTGTCCTACCACGGCATGCCGAAGCGCTACCTGATGCAGGGCGACCCCTATCACTGTCAGTGCCAGAAATCGACGCGGCTGCTGCGCGAACGCCTCGGCTGGGACAAGACCCAGATCCGCACCACCTTCCAGTCGGTCTTTGGTCCCGAGGAATGGCTCAAGCCCTATACCGTCGAAGAGGTTGCGCGGCTGGCGAAGGATGAGGGCAAGAAACGCATCGCGGTGATCGCCCCGGCCTTCTCGGCCGATTGCATCGAGACGCTCGAAGAGATCAACGAGGAGATCAAGGAGAGCTTCGAGCACGCCGGCGGCGAAGACTTCACCTACATCCCCTGTCTCAACGACGACCCGGCGCATATCGCGGCGCTGAGCGGCGTTATCGAAGACAACCTCAGGGGCTGGCTCGACTGACCCCTGCCCCCGAAGGCAGGGGCGAAAAAGGAACATGGCCCAAAAGGAAAAGGCGGTGCCGGGGCACCGCCTTTTTGCATGTCTGGCAAGAGCGTCCGGTCAGTCGGTCGCAGAGGCCGCGGCCACCACGGCGATCAGCAGCAGCGGGATCAGGATGCCGCCGTAGGAGGACGACGCCTCGGTGCCGTCGGCAACGACGATCGGCTCCGAAACCGGCTTGCCGCTGTCATAGGACCCGGCCATGACCGAAGTCGCAGATGCGGCGAGCACGGCGGCGAGTGCAAATTTCTTCATTGCTGTTCTCCAGATCAACGCCTGCCGCGGCATGGTGAATTCCAAAGCGGGATTCCTCCACGGCAAGCCCAAGACTTACCTCGTGTATCTGGTCTAAGCAGCAAACCCCTGCGATTGCAAACTCTGGCTGACGCGGCGTCCGCCGCGCCGCCCGCCCGCCGTCAAATCAGCAACACCTGCGTTCCGACCTGTGCCATGTCATAGAGCGCCTCGATGTGCTCGTTATAGAGCCCGATGCAGCCGTTCGACGAGCGGCGCCCGATCTTGCGCGTGTCGTGGGTGCCATGGATGCGGTAGTACTGCCAGCTCAGGTGCAGCGCACGGGTGCCGAGCGGGTTGTCCGGGCCCGGCGGCACGTAGTCCGGCCACTCCGGGTTGCGCTGCTTCATCGACGGCGTCGGACGCCAGTCGGGCTGCGGATCCTTCAGCACCACCTGCGTGCGGCCCTTGCGGGTCAGATCGTCGGTCAGCGGCACCGACGACGGATAAAGGTGGTAGGTACCATTCTGTTCCCAGAAGTGCAGGGCCCGCGAGGAGATATCCACCAGCACCGCGCCCTTGTTCAGGTTGCTGAAATAGGGCTGCCAGTCGAGCGTGCGGAAGCTCGAGATATTGTGCCGGATGACCTTCGAGATGTCATTTTCCATCTCGACCGTTCCCGCGCCGTTGTAGCTCTGCGCAAGGGCCGGGGTCGCCGCGGCGCCGGCCAGCGCGGCCGATCCGGCAAGGAAGGCACGACGGGAATAGGGGGATTTTGCCATGGCGGAGATGTCCTTTGGAGCCACGAAAAACGAAAAGCCAGTACGAGGCGTCTGGGGTTTTACGCCCGACAACCGTTAAGAGTTCCCTAATCATATGGCGAGAGCGCCGCAGTCGCAAATCAAACGCAGGTGTACACGAACGATCACATGCATGTGGGTTTGATCAGCCCGGCTGCGCGAGCTATGTGTGTGCCGCAATAGTGAACCAGCGGTACGCGAAGGTCAGCCAACATGAACAGACGCACGTTTCTCCTGCTCTCCTCCGGGCTTCTCGCGGCGGCATGTGCCCCCTCGGTGACCCCGCCGCAGATTGGGCCGGACGGCAAGCCCCTGCCACGCGTCTACCGGATCAACGAGGGCGACAGCGGCCGGATCGAATATTCGATGCTCGATTCCGTGAACGCGCTGCGTCAGGCGCGCGGCGTGCCGGGCGTGACTCTCGACAGCAAGCTCAACGCTGCCGCCGCGACCCATTCGCGCGACATGTCGGTGCAGAACCGCCCTTGGCACTTCGGCTCGGACGGCTCCTCGCCGATCGACCGGGTGCAGCGCGTCGGCTACACCGGCCGCCTGCTCGGCGAGAACATCTCGGAGACCTATGAATCCGAGCTCGAGACCCTCGCCGCCTGGATGGAAGACGCGCCGACCCGCGACGTGATCCTCGACCCGAGTGCCCGCCAGATGGGCTTTTCCTGGTTCCAGGAACCGGGCGGCAAGATCTGGTGGACCCTGGTCATGGGCGCGCCCGACCTCGCCCCGACGCCGGGCACGCAGATGGCCGGTTTCTGAACCTCGCCGCATCGGCAAAGATGAAAAGACCGCCCCCCGGGGCGGTCTTTTCATGTCCGGCAACGCGCATCGGCTCTCAAGAGGGTCGCCGCAATCAAAAGGCCGCCCCAAGGGGCGGCCCGCTTTCAGGCTCTACACCTGCCCGCTGCACGCAGGGTCAGGGCATGATAAGGATCGGCGTCGGCCTGTCGGCACGGATCATCGCGTAGATATCCTCGATCTCGCGGTCGGTCACGGCGATGCAGCCCCAGGTCCAATCCCAGACACCGTTCTGATAGGCTGGCGGGCGGCCGTGGATGAAGATGTCTCCGCCCGGGCTCTTTCCAAGAAAGCGCGCCTCGGCACGGTCGGCGGCGTTGGGGTAGTCGATCCCGAGGCTCAGGTGGAACCGCGAGTTCGGGTTGCGCCGGTCGATCATGTAGAGCCCTTCGGGCGTCTTGCCGTCGCCTTCGACCTTCTTGTCGCCGGTCGGGTCGAAACCAAGACCGATGTCATAGACCTTCATGATCGAATCATGGTGCAGCAGGTACATCTTGCGAGCCTGCTTATGCACCACGACATGGGTGACGGACGGCCCGCTATAGGACCTGAATTTCATGCTCGCCGGGTCCCGCCCACCGCCGCAGGCGGCAAGCAGCAAAACCGCTGCGAGCACGAACACGTGCCTGCCAATAAACATCTTGCCTGTCTCACTCGTTCTTATTTTGCCTCAGTTATACAGTACACTGCGGCATCGCGATAGAAGGAGTTGGCAGGAAGTTGTCGGAATATCGGCACTATTGCCTTTTGAATCCTGCAACGAGCTCGATATGGGTCGACCAGCGGAACTGGTCCACGACGCGTAGCCCGTCGAGTTGGTAGCCCGCGCGCAACAGCGCCGCGGCCTCGCGCGCAAAGGTCACCGGATTGCAGGAAACGAAGGCAATGCGGGGAATCTTCGCTTCGCAGAGCTGCGCCACCTGCGCCTCGGCCCCGGCGCGCGGCGGGTCGATCACCGCGGCGTCGAAACGCGCCAGTTCGGCGGGCAGAAGCGGGTTGCGGAAGAGATCGCGTGCCTCGGTGGTCACGTGGCGCAGACCCTGTGCATGGCGCCAGCCATGGTCGAGCGCCTGGGTCATCGCCCGGTCGCCCTCGACCGCGTGCACGCGCGCCCTCTCGGCGATCGGCAGCGCGAAGGTGCCGCAGCCGGCGAAAAGGTCGACCACATGGCTCGCCCCGTCGATGTGCTCCAGCACATCGGCCAGCAGAGCCGCCTCGCCCTGCGGCGTTGCCTGCAGGAAGGCCCCCGGCGGCGGCGAGACCTCGGCCCGGCCCATCTTCTGCATCGGCGGGCGGCGGGTCAGCACCACGTCCTCGCCCCAGGCGATGCGCGCGCACTCATGCTGCCGCGCCAGATCGGAGAGCTGCTGCTGCATCTGCGCGTCGGCCTCCTTCCCGCCTTTGGCGACCACATCGAGCCCGCCATGGCTGGTGGTGACCATCACCGACAGCTCGGCCTTGCGGCTCGCGCCGAGCACCGCCAATGCCTCGACCAGCGGCAGCGCGGCGGCCAATTTCGGGTCTATGACGCGGCAGTCGGGCACTTCGACGATGACGTCAGAGCGCTTGCGGTGAAAGCCGACCTGCGCCCCCTTCTTGGTGCGCTTGGCCGAAAAGCCGGCGCGGCGCCGGGTCTGCTCGGGCGAGGTGGCAATCTCGCGGAACGCGGCCTCGATGCCATGCGCGGCCAGTGCATGGCGCACTACGTCCTGCTTCCAGGTAGCGACAAAATCGGGCCGGGCGTGCTGCAACTGGCAGCCACCACAGCTCTTGGCGTGGCGACAGGGCGGGCTGACCCGCATCTCGGACGGCGTGAGGATGCGCGGCGCGTCCATGACGCCGCCGGAGATCTCTCCCTCGACAAGTTCGCCGGGCAGAGTGCCGGGCACGAAGATGGGACCGGCGGCGATGCCGTCCCCCTGGTGCCCGAGCCGTTCGATCGTGACCTGTTCCATGCGCCGCCTCATGCCCCCAACGGGGCTGCCGCGCAAGCCTGTTAAAGCGGGCGAGGCACCCTTGCAGAGCCTATTCCGCCGCCTCCTGCGGGTCGATCACCCCGCCGCTCTGGCGGTTCCAGTAGCGCGCATAGAGCCCGTTCTGCGCCAGCAGCGCCTCGTGGCTGCCCTGCTCGACGATGCGGCCCTGATCAAGCACCACGATCCGGTCCATGCTGGCGATGGTCGAGAGCCGGTGCGCGATGGCCAGCACGGTCTTGCCTTCCATCACCCGCTCGAGCGCGCGCTGGATCAGCGCCTCGACCTCGGAGTCGAGCGCCGAGGTGGCCTCGTCCATCACCAGAATCGGAGCGTCCTTGAGGATGGCGCGTGCCAGCGCGATGCGCTGCCGCTGTCCGCCCGAGAGCTTCACGCCCCGCTCGCCGAGGTGCGCGTCGTACCCTGTGCGCCCCATGTGGTCGCGCAGATGCAGGATGAAGTCATGCGCCTCGGCCTTTTCGGCGGCGGCGATCACCTCTTCCATCGTGGCATCCGGGCGGCCGTAGCGGATGTTGTCCAGCGCCGAGCGGTTGAACATGGCCGTCTCCTGCGTGACCATGCCGATCTGCCGCCGCAGGCTCTCCTGCGTGACATCCGCGATGTTCTGCCCGTCGATGTGGATGCCGCCCTTTTCCGTGTCGTAGAGACGCAGCAGTAGCGCGACGAGGGTCGATTTGCCCGCGCCCGAGGCGCCGACGATGCCCACCTTCTGGCCCGGCGCAATGTCGAGCGCGATATGCTCGACCCCGCCTTCCTTGCGGCCGTAGGCGAAGCCGGCATCGCGGAACTCGATGCGCCCCTGTGGCACCGCCAGCGCCGGGGCACCGGGCGCGTCGAGAAGCGTGTGGTCCGGAGTGATGGTGCGGATGCCGTCCTCGATCTCGCCGATATTGGCGTAAATCCCCATCAGCGTGAAACTGACCCAGCCGGTCATCTGACTGAGCCGGATGGCGACCGCCCCGGTGGCGGCGATGTCGCCGGCGGTGACGTAGCCCTGCGACCAGAAAGCCAGCGCGCCGCCGATCAGCAGCACCGGCAGCGTGCCCGCCAGCGCCATCAGCCAGAACCGGAAGGCCGAGGCGACATGCCCGAAGGCGATGAAGCGCTCGCGGTAGGTCGACATGGCGTCGAGCGCGGCGCGGTCCTCGAACTCGTCATGGGCAAAGAGCTTCACGGTCTTGATGTTGGTCACCGTGTCGACCAGCTGGCCGGTGACCATCGCCCGCGCCGCTGCCCGCGCCTTGGACCGCGTGCGGATGCGCGGCATGAAGTGGCGCAGCAACAGCGCGTAGACGACGATCCAGCCGATCAGCGCCAGCCCGATGCGCCAGTCGATCGAGCCGACCAGCCAGACCGAGCCGATCACCGAAGCGAGCGCAAAGAGCACCGCCTGGATGACCTCCGAGATCACGTCGTTCAGCGCCCGCGCGGTTTGCATCTCCTTTTGCGAGATGCGCCCGGCGAAATCATTGTCGAAGAAGGTGACGGAATGGCCCAGCGTGTAGCGATGCACCCGGCTGAGGATAAGGTTGAACACATTGGGCTGCATGACGACCGACTGCACATAGGCCGAAAGCCCGGCGATCCCCGGCCGCAGCAGGATGAAGAAGGCGGCGCAGAGCAGCAGGAACAGCCAGTGATCGGCAAAGACCGTGCTGGCGGGACTGCTGAGGGTCTTGTCGATCACCTCGCCCAGCAGCTTTGCCGACATCACCTCGAAGATCCCGCCCAGGGCCGAGAGGATCGCCGCCGGGATCAGCACCGGCCAGGCCCCGCGCAGCGCCCAGAGCGTGAACCGCCCCAGGGTCTGCGGCGGCGGCGTCTCGGCGCGGGAAAACGGGTCTATCATGTCGGAAAGGCTCATGCCTCGCCCTCTCGGTCTTGGGTCAGATCATGCGGTGTCCTGCGCTTGGCTGTCGGCGTCGGGGTCGAGGAAGCCGCCGGACTGGCGCGCCCAGAACCCTGCATATAGTCCAGCCTTGGTCAAAAGCGCGTCATGGGTACCCTGCTCGACGATGCGCCCGTCGTCCATCACCAGAATGCGGTCCATGGCGGCGATAGTCGACAGCCGGTGCGCAATGGCGATCACCGTCTTGCCCTCCATCATGCCGTAGAGCGTGTCTTGGATGGCCGCCTCGACCTCCGAGTCGAGGGCCGAAGTCGCTTCGTCGAGGATCAGGATCGGCGCATCCTTGAGGATCACCCGCGCCAGCGCGATGCGCTGCCGCTGCCCGCCCGAGAGCTTCACGCCGCGCTCGCCAACATGGGCATCATAGCCGCGCCGCCCCTGCCCGTCCTCGAGCGTGAGGATGAACTCATGCGCCTGCGCCTGCTTCGCGGCCTCGATCATCTGCGCCTCGCTCGCCTCGGGGCGGCCGTAAAGCAGGTTCTCGCGCACCGAACGGTGCATCAGAGCGCTGTCCTGCTGCACCATGCCGATCTGGCGTCGCAGGCTGTCCTGCGTCACCCGGGTGATGTCCTGCCCATCGATCTCGACCTTGCCGGATTCAGGGTCGTAGAAGCGCAGAAGCAGCTTCACGAGGGTCGATTTCCCGGTGCCCGAGCGCCCCACGAGGCCGATCTTCTCGCCCGGGCGGATGCTCAGCGTCACCCGGTCGAGCCCTCCCGAGCCGCGCCCGTAGTGGTGCGAGAGATTCGAGACCGCAATTTCGCCCTGCGCGACCCGAAGCGGCTTCGCATCCGGGCCGTCGACAAGTTCGATCGGCTGGGCGATGGTCTCCATTCCCTCGGCCACCACGCCGAGCTGGCGGAAGAAGGTGGTCAGCGCCCACATGATCCAGCCGGTCATCGCGTTGAGCCGCAGCGTCAGCGCCGTCGCCGCCGCCACCGCGCCGGTGCTGGCCTGCCCTTGCATCCACAGGGCAATGGCCCAGCCGACAACGCCGACGATGAGCAGCCCGTTGAGCACCATCAGCCCCAGATCCATCAAGGTATAGAGCCGCATTTCCGCCTGGAAGGTCTGCCGCGCCTGCTCGATCGCCTCCTTGGCGTAATCGAGCTCCTGCCGGTCGTGGGCGAACATCTTCACCGAGTGGATGTTGGTATAGGCATCCACCACGCGGCCCGTCACGAAGCTGCGCGCATCCGAAGCGGCCTTGGACGCCGCGCCGACGCGGGCGACCGTCCATTTCATCAACCCGGCGTAGAGCACCAGCCAGAGCAGCATCGGGATCACCAGCCGCGGGTCGGCATCGCCCAGCAGCACCAGCGCGCCGACGAGGTAGGAGATCGAGAAGGTGATCGCGTCGAAGACCTGGAACACCGCCTCGCCCGCCGCCGGGGGCGTCTGCATGATGCGGTTGGCGATGCGCCCGGCAAAATCGTTCTCGAACCAGCCGATCGACTGGCGCAGCACCTGCTTGTGCGCCCGCCAGCGCACCAGGGTGCCGAAGTTGGGCATGATCGCATTGTTCAGCAGCAGCACGTCGAGCGCCTGGAACAGCGGCCGCAGCAGCAGGATGAAAAGCGCGAGGGCTATGAGATGCCAGCCGTGGTCTTCCCAGACCTGCGCCGGCTCGCCGCCGAGGATGTCGACGACCCAGCCCATGGCCCAAATGAGCCCGATCTCGATGCTTGCGACCACCACCGACAAGAGCCCTGTCCAGACGAAGACCCGGCGGAACGGCCGGGAATAGTCCAGCATGAAGGGCAGCAGCTTGGTCGGAGGCCGGTCCGTCTGCGGGTAGTCCACATAGGGATCGACCATGCTTTCGAAACGGCGAAACATGTGTCGTGTCCTGATTGTCTGACGCTAGGTCTAGGTCAGGCCTTACAGGAACACCATGACGGAAAAACTTGCCAGTGCGATGGCCATGGCCCGGTTGAACCAGCGCCAGGCCGCCGGGGTCGACAGCAGGTAGGTCAGCAATGCCCCAGCCGAGGTCCAGAAGAGGCACACCACGAGGTTCAGACCCGAAAAGGCCGACCCCAGCCGCAGCGCTTCGCCCAGCGGGCCGAAAGCCGAGGGATAGGCCGAGACCGCCGCCAGCGCCACCGCCCAGACCTTGGGGTTCACCCATTGGAAGAGCACCGCCTCGATCAGCGTCATGGGGCGGGCCGCCTCGGCCTTCTTGCGGCGCTCGGAATTCCACAGGCCCCAGGCCATGTAGAGCATCCAGGCGCTCGCCGCGATGCGCAGCGCGAACTCCAGCTTCGGCATCTGCTGCAGCAGCGCGGCAATGCCGAGCCCGGTGAGCCCGGCGGTGATGCCGACACCGATCACCACCCCGAAGAGGTGCGGCAAGGTGCGTTTCACGCCGAAGCGCGCGCCCGAGGCGGTCAGCAGGATGACATTGGGACCGGGCGAGAAGAGCCCGAAGAAGACAAAGGCGTAGAGCGGATCGATCGTCATGCAGGGCGCTTACTCGTCAGACAGAAGTTCCGCCTTGGTAAGCGTGAAACCCGATCCGATCCAGCGTTTCTCGGCTGCGCGCAGCGCCTCTCCCAGTGCGGGCCCCTTGAGCGCGGGCATGAAATCCTTGGCCGAGAGCGGGAAGCTGGCCTCGGTGCCCCGAGCCATCTCGAAGAGCGCCTCCTCCGTCACCGGCTGCTGAAAGGCTGCGGCGCGCAGCAGCAGCACGCTTTGCGCAACCTCGCCGCCGTGGCGATAGGCCAGCTCCGCCGGCCCCTGCGTCTCGCCGATCAGGCCCTGATACAGGGTAAGGTGCCGCTGCTGCGCCTTCGAGAGCCGCAGGTCGGGCGCTTCCACGCCGAGGCTCGCGAGCCGGCGCAGCGCGTCCGGGGCGACCGACAGTCTCTGTTCCTCGGCCACCAGCGGGCCCAGCGCGGTCACCGAAGCTCCGGGCAGCACATGCGCCAGCACTCCGACCTGCGCCATGACCGACACGGCGGGCACCGGATCGGGCGCGGCCAGAAGGCGCAGCATCTCTTGCCCGACACGCTCGCGCGACAGGGTGTCCAGCCCGTCCAGCGTTTCGGCAATGCCCGCCAGCGCCTCGGGATCGAAGCCCTGCTCGGGATCGCCGTACCAGGCGGAGAAGCGGAAATAGCGCAGCGTGCGCAGGTAGTCCTCGCGGATACGGTCGGTGGCCGCGCCGATGAAGCGCACCCGGCGGGCGCGCAGGTCCGGCAGGCCGTTCAAAGGGTCGAGGATAAGCCCCCGCGCATCCGCATAGAGCGCATTCATCGTGAAATCACGCCGCGCCGCATCCTCGGCGATGTCGTCCGAAAAGCGCACCACGGCGCGGCGACCATCCGTCTCGGTGTCGGCGCGGAAGGTGGTGATCTCGTGCCCAATGCCGCCCGCCACCACCGTCACCGTGCCATGCTCGATGCCCGTGGGCACTGGCTTCAGCCCCGCCGCCTGCGCCAGTTCGACCACCCGCTCGGGGCGCGCATCGCTGGCGATGTCGACGTCGCTCACCGCCACGCCCATCAGCGCGTTGCGCACGCAGCCACCGACCACGTAGCCCTGATGCCCGCCGTCCTCGAGCATGGCGAGCACCTGCTGCGTCTCGGGCCGGGTCAGCCAGTCGCCGGTGACCGTGGTCTTCGCAAGGCTCATGCCATGCGCTCCGCCAGCCCGCGCAGCATCCGCGCCGTCGCGCCCCAGATGTAATAGGGGCCGAAGGGCACCGTCCAGTAATGCCGCGTGGCGCCGCGCCAGCGGCGGCCCTGGATGCTGTACCGCTCCAGATCGGCGACATGCTCGAAGGGCACGCGGAACACCTCGGCGACCTCGCCAGGCTCCGGAACAGGCTCGAAATCATACATGACGAGACCGATGACCGGCGTCACCTGAAAGCCGGTGACCGTCTCGTGCGGCGGCAGCGTGCCCAGCACGTCCACCCGGCTTTCCGAAAGACCCACCTCCTCGCGCGCTTCGCGCAGAGCGGCGGCGACCTCGTCCTCGTCACCCGGATCGACCTTGCCGCCCGGGAAGGCGATCTGGCCCGGGTGGTGCTTGAGCCTCGAGCTGCGCTTGGTCAACACCAGCTCGAGCCCCTGCTCGCAGGCGACGAAGCCGGCGAGGACGCCGGCGGGACGCAGCTTGCGCCCCTCCGGCAGGACCGTGCCCGGGTTCAGATCGAAATCGGAGGAGGCGCCGGAGGTCGCCTCCAGCGCCCGTTTCAGCAGATCGATCTGATCCCGGACCCGGCTCACTTCTTGGCCTCGAACCCGACCGATTCCGGGTCGAGTTCATAATGCGCGCCGCAGAACTGGCAGTCCGCGGTGACCTTGCCGTCCTCGGTGGTCATCTTCTCGATGTCCCGCGCCGAGTAGATCGACAGCGACTGGCGCACGCGGTCTTCCGAGCAGGTGCAGCCGAAGCGCACCGGCTGGGCGTCGAACACGCGCGGGCCTTCCTCATGGTAGAGACGCACCAGCAGGTCGGTCGGAGGCAGGTCCGGGCCGATCAGCTCCAGCTCATCCACCGTATCGAGGTGGAAGTTCACGCGGCGCCAGTTCTCACCGTCGTCCGTATCGCCCAGCAGGTCCTCGGGGCGCAGGACGCCGTTCTCGCCGGTGCCGCCCTCGCCGTCGACTTGCGGCTTGGCGAAGGGCGAAGCCTTGGGCATGTGCTGCAGCATCACGCCGCCAGCGCGCCAGTGCGAGCTTCCATCCGCCTGCGGCACGTTGCCGAAGTTGAGCATGAATCGGGTCGGGATCTGCTCGGACTGGGCGAAATAGCTCTCGGCGCAGCGCGCCAGCGCACCGCCCGCGAGCGGGGTGATGCCCTGGTAGGGCGTGGTGCCCTTGCCCTGGTCGATGAGCACGGCGAAATAGCCGTCTTCGAGCTGGTCATAGGCCGGCGCTTCGGTGATCTGCTCGCGGTCGAAGCTGGCGTAGGCGCGCAGACGGGCCGGCTCGCCCTCTTTGGTGGGGGCAAAGTAATCGGTCGCGATCATGCGCAGCGCGCCGCGGGTCTGCACCTGCAGCGAGAGCTTCCAGCGCAGCTTCATGGTCTGGCCGATCAGCGCGGTCAGCAGGGTCATCTCCGCGATCAGAGCCTCGACAGGCTCCGGGTAGTCATGTTGGCTGAGGACCCCGTTCAGCACCCCGTCGAGCCGCGCCACGCGGCCCCGGATGTCGGCGTGATCCAATTGAAATGGCAGGACGGTATCGTCCCAGGCGAGTTTGCTGCCGATGGTCATGGGGTTTCCTTATCTGCCGGATCTTGGCATATCGGCCCCATATAAGCAGCAAAAACACGGGAACCAAGGGGGACCGATGACTGCAAGATACGGCGAGCCGCCCGAATCCGGGCGCAGGTATACCCTCCGCCCCGGGGCCTATGCAATCTTGCCGCGAAACGGGGCAGTGCTGGTCACCCATCAGGCAGATCCCTGGCCCGAGTACCAACTGCCCGGCGGCGGCATCGACGCGGGCGAGTCGCCGATCGCGGCGCTGCACCGCGAGGTCTACGAGGAAACCGGCTGGAAGATCGCTCAGCCGCGTCGTCTCGGGGCCTTCCGCCGCTTCACCTACATGCCCGAATACGATCTATGGGCCGAGAAGCTCTGCATCATCTACGCCGCCCACCCGGTCCGGCCGCTCGGTGCGCCCAGCGAGCCCGGCCACCAGGCGGTATGGATGGACCCGGTGCTGGCCTCAGAGATCCTCGGCAACCCGGGCGACCGCGACTTCCTGCGCCGCGTTCTGGGCTGATCGGGGTCAAATCCCGCCGAATTCCAGCAGCGCGGCCGACACATCATCCTCCAGCTGCGCGCCGCTGCGCATGCGCTGGGTGACCCGCCAGAAGAGATCGTCGAGATACTCGGTGCCCTGTCCCTGCACCTCGGGCGCCAGCGCCCGCAGCCCTGCAAGATCAAGCTGCGTGCCATCGGGCATCAGCGCCTCGGTCAGCCCGTCGGAATAGAGCAGCAGCCGGTCGCCGGGGCGCATCTGCAGCCGCAGCCGCTCGTAGCGCGCGCCGGGGATCAGCCCGACCGGCAAGCCGCCCTTCCCGATGAACTCGGCCCCGCCACCGGCGCGCAGCAGCAGCGGCGGCGGGTGTCCCGCCTGCACCAGCTCGACCTTGCCGGAATCGAGATCGGCCACGGCATAGGCCATGGTCAGATACTCCGCCACGCCCGGGTCCGCCGCCAAACGCTCGTTGAGCCGCCGCGCGACCTCCTCGGGCGGACGGAAGAGCGTCCCGTGCACGATCCTCTCGAGCGCGATGTTCTGATCGGGAAAGTCGCCACCCAGCAGCCCGGCGATCCGCGCGGTCATCAGCGCCGAGGTGATACCGTGCCCCGACACGTCGATGCTGTAGACCCCGACGCTGCGCTCGCAATGCGAGAAGCTGCCCACCAGATCGCCGCCCACATGGCCGCAGGGCTTGAGCAGCAGGCTCACCTGCGAGGTGCCGATGCGCCGATTGCGGCGCGGCACCAGCGCCTGCTGGATGGTGCGGGCCTGCTGCAGGTCGCGGTCCACGGCGTCATAGGCCTCTTGCAGCTGCCCGAGAGTCGCCGAGAGCTGACGCTGCATCTGCAGGATCCGCGCCCCGGCGTTGATCCGCGCCCGCAGTTCGCTGGCGTTCACCGGCTTGGTGAGGAAATCATCCGCCCCCGCGTCGAGCCCGCGGGCAATCTCGGCCTTGTCGCTCTTGCTGGTGAGCAGGATGAAATAGCCATAGCGATCGCCGCATTGGGCGCGGAACAGGCGGCAGAACTCCAGCCCGTCCATCCCGGGCATCATCCAGTCGGAAAGCACCGCATCGGGGCGCATCTCGGCGCAGAGCAGCAGCGCCTCGGCACCGCTCTGCGCCTGCGACACCTCGAGCCCCCAACGCTGCAGCATCGACGAGAGGATCTTCAGTTGCAGCGGACTGTCATCCACGACCAACACGCGCCGGATCGGGGCCCGCCCCCAGTTTGGTTCGAAACTCTCGGCCGTGTTCGGGATCACTCTGCGTCCTTCCAAGCTGCATCTGACCGGAATGCAGCCTAGGGTCCGCGCGTTAATGCGTGCTTTCACCGGTGGCAGTCCCCCGCACCGAAACGCTTCGTTCAGCTTTGCATGCAAGTCTCCGCACAGGAGGTACCCAGATGACCGAAGCCCCGACATCCCCCGCGACGCGCTCCCCCGAATCAGAGCCGGGTGGCCTGCTCATCGACTGGCACAGGGTGGCCGAGCTGCGCAACGAGATCGGGGCAGAGCATTTCGACGAGGTGGTCGCGCTCTTCCTGACCGAGGTGCAGGCCACGCTCGACCGCCTGCCTACGCATCCCGGGTCTCTGCAGGAACTCTCCGAACAGCTGCATTTCCTCAAGGGCAGCACGCTCAATCTCGGCTTCGAGCGGCTCTCGGCCCTTTGCGAGGCCGGGGAACTGGCGATCACCGCCGGGCTCGGCGCGCCGCTTGATCCCGAGCTGCTGCGCCGCTGCTACGCCCGCTCACGCGAGGAATTTCTCGCACAGTTGCCCGAGCTTCGCGCCGCCTGAGCTCTGCGGATCAGGCTCTGCGCCGGGCAGATCGCGCCCAGCGCATCGTCGCACGCCGTGATCAGATCACGAATTGCGCCAGCACCTCGTCGTCGGTGATGTCACGATAGGCATATCCATGGGCATCAAGATCGCTGAAAAGCCGGTCGAAATTCGCCGGATCCGCGGTTTCGATCCCGATAAGCACCGACCCGAAGTTGCGCGCCGATTTCTTCAGGTATTCGAACCGCGCGATATCATCCTCCGGTCCAAGGAAGTTCAGGAAATCCTTCAGCGCCCCGGGCCGCTGTGGCAGCCTCAGGATGAAGTATTTTTTCACCCCCGAGTAGCGCTGCGCCCGCTCCTTCACCTCCGGCAGACGTTCGAAGTCGAAATTGCCGCCCGAGGTGATGCAGACCACGGTTTTGCCTCGGATCGACTGTCCGAGATCCTTCAACGCGTCGATCGACAGCGCCCCGGCGGGCTCGAGCACCACGCCCTCGACGTTCAGCATCTCGAGAATGGTGGTGCAGAGCCGGTCCTCGTTCACCGCCAGCGTGTTCGCCACCCCGACGCCCTTCAGCACCTCGAAGGTTTTGGCCCCGATCCGCGCGACCGCCGCCCCATCTGCGAAAGTGTTCACCGATGGCAAGGTCACCGGCTTGCCCGCCTCGAGCGCGGCGCGCAGGCAGGCGCCGCCCAGCGGCTCGACAAAGGTGTATTGGCTCGCCGTGCCGAAATAGCTCAGCAGCCCCGAGCCAAGCCCGCCACCGCCCACCGGGATCACCAGATGGTCCGGAACCCGGCCGAGTTGCGCCTCGATCTCCACCGCCACGGTGGCCTGCCCCTCGATCACGTCCTCATCGTCGAAGGGCGACAGGAAATGCCCGCCGATCTCGGCGCAATAGTCCTGCGCGGCGCTGAGGCATTCGTCGAAATAGTCTCCGACAAGGCGGATCTCGACATTCTCGCCGCCGAACATGCGGGTCTTTTGGATCTTCTGCTGCGGCGTGGTCACCGGCATGAAGATCACCCCGGTCTTGCCGAACTGCCGGCACATGTAGGCGACGCCCTGCGCGTGGTTGCCGGCGCTGGCGGCAACGAAGGTCTCGACCTCGGGACGCTTGCGCATGGCATTGAAGGCGCCGCGCAGCTTGTAGCTGCGCACCGGGCTCAGATCCTCGCGCTTGAGCCAGATGTCGGCGCCGAAAATCGCCGAAAGGTGATCGTTGCGCAGAAGCGGCGTCTCGGGAAAGACCGAGCGCATCTCTTGCGTGGCGGCGCGGGCGTGAGCGAGAAAATCATCCATGCCCTAGGCATGTGGCGCATCGGCACGCTTTGCGCAAGGCCGCTGAAGGCCCGCTCGACGCTCAATCGATCGGGCGCTTCTCGACGAAATGGCCGTAGAGCGAGGTCAGCACCGAGATGCCGATCATTGTGGCGAACCAGTTGATCACCAGCCCGTAGACGAGGTTGACGATCGACCCCGCGCTGTTGTCGATCAGTGCCGGAAGCTCGACCAGCAACGAGCCGCCGATCACCAGCATGGCCAGGGTCACCACCGCGCCGTCGTCCTCGGCGGTGGCGCGCCAGGCCTGCTTCAGCGTCAGCTTCTCGCCCACCGCCGCGGCCGGCAAGATCAGCCCGAGCCGGAAGAACAGGTAGCCGCCCAGCCCGACAAGGCCGAAGACAAGCACCGGCGCCAGCCCGGGCACCGCCGCGCCGATCAGCGCCACCGGGATGGCCGAGATCATCATGCCGAGGAAGATAACCAGCGCGATGAGGATTGACCGGCCGAAATAGCCAAGGATCTCGCCACCGTGCCATCGTGGCAGCCAGCCGCGCGGCTCTTCGCCGGTCAGCACGAACCGGTGCCATGCCACAGCGATCCAGAGGCTGGCGAGCACCGCCAGCACCAGCAGCGCCAAGGCCGGAAGGCCGATCACCTGTACGGGCAGCCCGTCCGGACCAGCGTCATCGGCATGCAGGTATGTGGCGATCTGGCTGGCGGCCTGCACGAGGTAGAGCACGAGCGAGACGCGCAGCGCGGTGCCGATGTTGTCGACCACCATCCGCAGCGAATGCACGAAAATGCGCCAACCCTTCATGAAACCCCCGCCGCGTTTTGCCCAGACATCGCCGACGGCTAGCATATGAGCCCGGAAGGTCAACGGGCGATCCTTGATACCGGGGATAAAACCCAGTAATGCGCGAGGCCAGTTCATACGTGAGGGAAAGCCCATGTCCGCGCCCAAGAAAGTCGTCCTGGCCTATTCCGGGGGCCTCGACACCTCGATCATCCTGAAGTGGCTCCAGACCGAATACGGCTGCGAGGTCGTCACCTTCACCGCCGACCTCGGCCAGGGTGAAGAGCTCGAACCGGCCCGCGCCAAGGCAGAAATGCTCGGTGTGTCGAAAGTCTATATCGAGGATCTGCGCGAAGAATTCGTGCGCGATTTCGTTTTCCCGATGTTCCGCGCCAATGCCCTTTACGAAGGGCTCTACCTGCTTGGCACCTCGATCGCCCGTCCGCTGATCTCGAAGCGGCTGGTCGAGATCGCCGCGGCCGAGGGCGCCGACGCGGTGGCCCATGGCGCGACCGGCAAGGGCAACGACCAGGTGCGTTTCGAACTGGCCGCCTATGCGCTGAACCCCGACATCAAGGTGATCGCACCCTGGCGCCTCTGGGACCTGACCTCGCGCACCCGTCTTCTGGAGTTCGCCGAGCAGAACCAGATCCCCGTCGCCAAGGACAAGCGCGGCGAGGCGCCCTTCTCGGTCGACGCCAACCTTCTGCACACCTCTTCCGAGGGCAAGGTGCTTGAGAACCCCGCCGAGGAAGCGCCCGAATACGTTCTGCAGCGCTCCGTTCCCGTCGAGCAGGCTCCAAACGAGCCGGAATACGTCGAGGTGACCTTCGAGAAGGGTGACGCCGTGGCGATCAACGGCGAGGCCATGTCGCCCGCGACGATCCTCACCAAGCTCAACGAGCTTGGCGGCAAGCACGGCATCGGTGTTCTCGATCTTGTTGAGAACCGCTTCGTGGGCATGAAGTCGCGCGGCATCTACGAGACCCCGGGCGGCACGATCCTGCTGGAAGCGCACCGCGGCATTGAGCAGATCACGCTCGACAGCGGCGCCGGCCACCTCAAAGACTCGATCATGCCGCGCTATGCCGAGCTGATCTACAACGGCTTCTGGTTCTCGCCCGAGCGCGAGATGCTGCAGGCCCTCATCGACAAGAGCCAGGAGCATGTCAGCGGCACCGTCCGCCTGAAGCTCTACAAGGGCTCGGCCCGTACCGTGGCGCGCTGGTCGGATGAATCGCTCTACTCCGAGGCGCATGTCACCTTCGAGGATGACGCCGGCGCCTATGACCAGCAGGACGCGGCGGGCTTCATCCAGCTCAACGCCCTGCGCCTGAAGCTGCTGGCCGCACGGAAACGCCGCCTTAACGGCTGAGTCCTTTCCCAGCGCTCTGTTTGATGATCCCCGCCGGAGACGCCTCCGGCGGGATTTCTTTTGCCTGTTGGCCCCCCGCATCCGCCCTTCTGATAGGCACAAACATCCCGGGTGGTCCGCGCGCAGGCGCGTAAGAGGCTGCGCCCCGGTTTCGCCTTCGGCCTGCGCCGCGCTAGACTGGGGCGCATGACGGGGGGCGCTCTCATGGCCGAACTACAGGAATTTCTCGACGCGCAGGCGCAGGTCTGGCCGCAGGTCGTGCGCGAATTGCAGGCCGGGCAGAAGGTGAGCCATTGGATCTGGTGGGTCTTTCCGCAGCTCGAGACGCTCGGCCGCTCGGCGCGCGCTCGGCATTTCGGACTGCGCGATGCCGAGCAGGCCCGGGTCTATCTCGCGCATCCGGTGCTGGGGACGCGGCTGGCCGAGGCCTCGGGCTGGCTGCTGGATCACCCGGGGCGGAGCCCCGAGGCAATGCTCGGCCCGGTGGATGCGCTGAAGGTGCGCTCGAGCATGACGCTCTTCGAGGCGGTGCCCGGCGCGCCAGAGGTGTTTTCGCAGGTGCTGGAGCGCCTCTACGGTGGGAGCCGCTGCCCAGTCACGCGCGCGGCATTGCAGGGCGAACCCTGAGACACCGATCAAGGCTGATGCAAAAAAATTGCCGCCTCCGGTCACGACACCGGAGGCGGCCCAAGACGCGCCGAGGTGGGGATACGCAAGCGCGCCTTAGCTTGTGAGCGCCCGCCGCCGTCCCCGTGGGGACCCGTATATGCGGCTGGCGCCATGGCCCGTTTTCGGGAGGCCCTGTTGCGCCCCCTTTGACAGGCTTTGTTCTGTCTTTTCTTCCGTGACCCGTCGTCCGAACTCTTCCGCCATCTTGGACAATGGCGACAAATCGTTAACAACACCTCTAGTCCACAACCGGACGAGGGCCACGTCTTACCCTTCCCGCCGCGAAATCGGAGGCAGAAGCCTTCCCCTGACACCGCGGCACTGCTTCAGACACGCAACTCCTCCGCGAAGAGTTTCACCCACGTGCAACTTTTTTTCCGCTTTTTCCGCGAAGCGGACATGGCCCGATTTCCGCACCCGGCGTCGGCAGCAACGTGGCGCGCAGGACCGCCCGGCTCACCAAGCGGTGAGGCCTTCGCAAAACCATTGATCGCGCGACCGGAGCAGCGCAGGCTTGTCGCAAGAGAAGAGGGAGGAGATATGAAACACCATGTTTCGGGACTGTTCCTGGCCGCGTTGAGCCTATTTGGCGCGGCCTCGCCCGCGGCTGCGGAGACGCGCGAGCTCATCTTCGCCGGCGGCTGCTTCTGGTGCGTCGAGGCGGACTTCGAGAAGGTCACCGGCGTGCGCGAGGCAATCTCGGGGTACACCGGCGGCGCGCTGGCGAACCCCAGCTACAAGCAGGTCAGCCGCGGTGGCACCGGCCATTACGAGGCAGTGCGCATCCTCTACGACGACAGCCGCGTTTCGGCCGAAGACCTCTATGCGCTGTTCTTCCGATCCATCGACCCCACCGACGCAGGCGGGCAGTTCTGCGACCGCGGGGACAGCTACCGCACGGCGATTTTCGCCAATGGTCCGGCGCAGAAACGCGCGGCGATGGCAGCCAAGGCGCAGGCGCAGGCGGCGCTTGGGCAGACCATCGTCACCCCGGTTCTGCAGGCGAGCCGCTTCTGGCCCGCCGAGGCCGAGCATCAGGATTATTACAAGGGCACGGGGCTCGTGCTGACCCGCTTCGGGCCGCTGAAGCAATCCTCGGCCTACAAGCGCTATCGTGACGCCTGCGGGCGGGATGCGCGGGTTCGGGCGCTCTGGGGCAGCGCCGCGGCCTTCGCCGGGGGATGACCCCGCGCAGGGTCGGCGGGTCTGCTCCCACCATCCTGCGGAGGGCTCTCCCCCGGATGTCTCGCCGCGAAGCTTGGCTCAGAAGCGGTACTCGGTGACATCCTTGAGATCGGGGATGACGTCGGCGGTGCCTTGGCGGGTGACCATGATCGCGGCGGCGCGCTGCGCCATCTCGATCGAGGTGACCATGGGCAGACCCCGATCGAGACCCGCGAGCAGGTAGCCGGTGAATGTGTCGCCCGCGCCGGTGGTATCCACGGGGGTCACCGGCAAGGCTGCGAAATCGCGGGTTTGGCGCGAATCCGTGTTGATCCAGCGGCAGCCGCGGGCACCGAGCGTCACCACCACGTCGCGCACCGGGATGCTGTCGATGCCCTGCCCGGTTGCCTTCTCGAGCTGCGCGGCCTCGATCTCGTTCAGCACCAGCAGATCGAGAAGCGGCAGCACCAGCGTAACCGCATCGGCATCGAAGGGCGCGGCGGCATAGGCCACGCGCAGCCCGCGCGCCGAGGCCAGCTCGGCCGCCTCGCGCTGCGCGTTGGTCTCGTTCTGGAAGACGAAGATGTCCTCGGGTAAAGCCTCGGCCAGCCCGGTCTCGATGCGCTCGACCGAAAGCGCGCGGTTGGCGCCGGGGTAGATCAGGATGCAGTTCTCGGCCTCGGCATCGAGCATGATGATGGCATGGCCCGTGGCCTCGGAGAGCACCGCGATCTGCCGCGTGTCGACGCCGTATTCCGTGAGCCGCTCGATCGCCCAGCGCCCATCGTCGCCCACCGCCCCGAGATGGCGCACCTGTGCCCCGGCCCGCGCTGCGGCGACCGACATGTTGGCGCCCTTGCCGCCCAGCCCGCGGGTCAGCGAGCTGGTGGCCAGCGTCTCGCCCGGCGCCAGAAGGTGCGGCACGCGATAGGTCATGTCCGCGTTGATGGACCCGAGGTTGTAGATCGCCATGCGCGCGCGCCTTTCAATGTCTGGGAGACTGCGCCTGCCGGACCAGCCGGGCAGGCGCCTGATCGTGTCAGCCGACCTTGCAGGCCGCAAGAACCGCCATATTCAGGATGTCATTGGCGGTCATCGTCGTCGAGCAGATCTGGATCGAGCTGTCGACGCCTGCAAGGATCGGGCCGATCACCGTGGCGCCGCCCATCTCCTGCATCAGCTTCACCGAGATCGAGGCCGAATGGCGCGCCGGCACCACGAGGATGTTTGCCGGGCCGGTGAGGCGCTGGAATGGGTAGTTTTCCTGCGCCTTGCGGTTCAGCGCCACGTCGACGGTCATCTCGCCCTCATACTCGAAGTCGACGCCGCGCTGGTCGAGGATCACCGGCGCACGGTGCATCTTCGAGGCGCGCTCCGACACCGGGTAGCCGAAGGTCGAGAAGGACACGAAGGCAACCCGCGGCTCGAGCCCGAGGTGCCGGGCGATGCCGGCGGCGCGCTCGGCGATGTTGGCGAGGTCCTCTTCCTCGGGCCATTCGTGCACCAGCGTGTCGGAGATCAGCACGATCCGCCCCTTGTGCATGATCGCGGTGACCCCGGCGGCGCCGTGCTGCGTGTCGGCGTCGAAGACGTGGTTGATCGCCTCGAGCACATGCGCCGACTTGCGCGTCGCGCCGGTGATCAGCCCGTCGCCATGGCCGTGCGCCAGCATCAGCGCAGCAAAGACGTGCCGGTCGCGCGCGGCGAGACGGTGCACGTCCTGACGGTCGTAGCCCTTGCGCTGCAGGCGCTGGTAAAGGAATTCCTTGTAGGTCTCGAGATGCTCGGTGTTGGCGGCGTTCACCACCTTGATCTCGCGCACCGCGTCGGCGAGGCCGCTGGCCTCGAGCTTCTCCTTCACGTCCGCCTCGCGGCCGACGACGATCGCCTTGCCGAAGCCGTTGCGCTGGTACATGACCGCGGCGCGCAGCACGCGCGGATCGTCGCCCTCGGCGAAGATCATCCGCGATTGCGCGGCGCGGGCGCGGTTGTTGATGCCGCGCAGCACCGAGGCGGTCGGGTCCATGCGGCCGCGCAGCCCGGCCTCATAGGCCTCCATGTCGATGATCGGACGACGCGCGGCGCCAGTGTCCATGCCCGCGCGCGCCACGGCGGGCGGGATGCGGTGGATGAGGCGCGGGTCAAAGGGCGTGGGGATGATGTAGTCGCGGCCGAAGGTCAGCGACTTGCCATAGGCCAGCGCCACTTCGTCGGGCACGTCCTCGCGCGCCAGTTCGGCCAGCGCGCGGGCGCAGGCGATCTTCATCTCGTCGTTGATCGCCCGGGCGTGGATGTCGAGCGCGCCGCGGAACAGATAGGGGAAACCAAGGACGTTGTTCACCTGGTTGGGGTAGTCAGAGCGGCCGGTGGCGACGATCGCGTCGACGCGGACCTCATGCGCCTCTTCCGGGGTGATCTCGGGATCGGGGTTCGCCATGGCGAAGATCACCGGGTTGTCGGCCATGCTCTTGACCATGTCCTGGGTGACCGCGCCCTTGGCCGAGACACCAAGGAAAACATCCGCGCCAACCATCGCTTCCTCGAGGGTGCGCAGCTTGGTGTTGGCCGCATGGGCCGACTTCCACTGGTTCATGCCCTCGGTGCGGCCCTGGTAGATCACGCCCTTGGTGTCGCACATGATGCAGTTGTCATGCTGCGCACCCATGGACTTCAGCAGCTCGAGGCAGGCGATGCCCGCCGCCCCTGCGCCGTTGAGGACGATCCGCACGTCCTCGATCTTCTTGCCCGAAAGGTGCAGCGCGTTGATCAGGCCCGCGGCGCAGATCACCGCCGTGCCGTGCTGGTCGTCGTGGAAGACCGGGATGTCCATCTCTTCCTTCAGGCGCTGCTCGATGATGAAGCATTCGGGCGCCTTGATATCTTCGAGGTTGATGCCGCCGAAGGTGGGGCCCATCAGCTTGCAGGCCTTGATGAACTCCTCGGGATCCTCAGTGTCGAGCTCGATGTCGATCGAGTTCACGTCGGCGAAGCGCTTGAAGAGCACCGACTTGCCCTCCATCACCGGCTTGCTGCCGAGCGCGCCGAGATTGCCGAGGCCGAGCACCGCCGTGCCGTTCGAGATCACCGCAACGAGGTTGCCCTTGTTGGTGTAGTCGTAAGCCAGCTCGGGGTGGGCGGCGATTTCCTCGCAGGGGACAGCCACGCCGGGGGAATAGGCCAGTGACAGGTCGCGCTGGGTGGTCATCGGGACCGTGGCCTGGACCTCCCATTTGCCGGGGATCGGATCGAGGTGGAAGGCAAGCGCCTCTTCACGAGTGAATTTTGTTTTTGTCATTGGCTTGCGGTCCTCCGGTAATCGCGGCGTTTCTCTTAGCGCAGGGGAAGCCGCGGCTCAACTGCGCTCGACTGGGCGCATTTCGCCTTTCACCGCCCCTGCGCGCTTTGATATGTCTGCCCGAAGCAGCACTGGGGGACTAGATGACGGCAGTCACGCCGATGATGGCGCAATATCTTGAGATTAAGGCGCAATATCCGGATGCGCTCCTTTTCTATCGGATGGGCGACTTCTATGAGATGTTCTTCGACGACGCGGTGGCGGCGTCCGAGGCGCTGGACATCGCGCTGACAAAGCGCGGCAAGCATGCGGGCGACGACATTCCCATGTGCGGCGTGCCCGTCCATGCCGCCGAAGGCTACCTGCTGACGCTGATCCGCAAGGGCTTCCGCGTTGCCGTGGGCGAACAGCTGGAAAGCCCCGCAGAGGCGAAGAAGCGCGGCCACAAGTCGGTGGTGAAGCGCGACGTGGTGCGGCTGGTGACCCCCGGCACCCTCACCGAAGAGTCGCTTCTGGAAGCCCGCCGCCACAACTACCTCGCCGCATTGGGCCGCATCAGGGACGATTGGGCGCTGGCCTGGACCGACATTTCCACCGGCGCGCTGCACGTCATGCCGCTGAGCCGTGCGCGCATCGGCGCCGAGCTGGCACGGCTGGCCCCCTCCGAGGTTCTGGTCTCGGACAGCACCGACGAAGAGCTGCGCCCGGTGCTGGGCGATCTTGGCATCTATCCCACCGTGCTGGGCGGGGCGTCCTTCGACAGCACCGGCGCCGAAGAGAGACTGAAGCGGCTCTTCGGCGTGCAGACCCTCTCGGGCTTCGGCGCGTTCGAGCGGCCCGAGCTTTCGGCCCTCGGGGCGCTGGTCGACTATCTCGACATCACGCAAAAGGGCCGCCTGCCCCTGCTCCGCCCGCCGCAGCGCGACGCGGTCTCGAACCTGCTGCAGATCGATGCTGCCACCCGGCGGAACCTCGAGCTTACGCATTCGATGAATGGCGGCCGCGCGGGCTCGCTGCTCTCGGTGATCGACCGGACGGTGACGCCGGGCGGCGCGCGCCTGCTTGAGAGGCGCGTGTCCTCTCCCTCGCGCAATCTGGAGATGATCGAAGCCCGGCTTCAGGCTCTGGACTGGGCGATGGAGAGCGGTGAGGTGAAGCTTCTGCGCGACAGCCTGCGCAAGGTGCCCGACCTCGACCGCGCGCTCTCGCGGCTTGGTCTCGACCGGGGCGGCCCGCGCGATCTGGCCGCCGTGCGCAATGCGCTGGCGCAGGCCGAGGAGATCGCCGAGACCCTCGATAGAGCCGAATTGCCGCCGCTGCTGCGCGATGCACGTGAAACACTCACCGGCCACGACGAGCTGATCGCCATGCTCGAGGCCGCGCTGATCGCCGAGCCGCCGCTGATGGTGCGCGACGGCGGGTTCATCGCGCCCGGCTATGATGCGCAGCTCGACGAGGCCCGCACCCTGCGCGACCAGGGGCGCGGCGTGATCGCCTCGATGCAGGCGAAATATGCCGAGATGGCCGGGGTGAATTCGCTGAAGATCAAGCACAACAACGTGCTCGGCTACTTCATCGAGACCACCGCGACCCATGCCGAAAAGATGATGTCTGCGCCACTGAGCGAGACCTTCATTCACCGCCAGACCACAGCCAACCAAGTGCGCTTCACAACGGTCGAGTTGACCGAGCTGGAAACCCGCATCCTCAACGCCGGCAACGAGGCGCTGGAGATCGAAAAGCGGCTCTATGAAAGCCTCAAAAGCGCCATTCTCGAGCGTGCGCCGCAGGTGTCGGAGACCGGCCTCTCGCTGGCGGAGTTTGACGTGGCGCTGGGGCTTGCCGATCTGGCGAAAGCGCAGAAGTGGGCGCGCCCGCATGTTGATGACAGCCGCGCCTTCGAGATCGAGGCAGGTCGCCACCCGGTGGTGGAACGCGCCCTGCAGCAGCAGGGCGGCGCGCCCTTCATCGCCAATGATTGTGCCCTGAACGCGAATGGCGACGGTGCGGCGGTGACGCTGCTCACTGGCCCGAACATGGCCGGTAAGTCGACCTATCTGCGCCAGAACGCGCTGATCGCGCTGCTGGCGCAGATGGGCTCCTACGTCCCTGCCGACCGCGCGCATCTGGGCGTGGTCAGCCAGATCTTCAGCCGCGTCGGCGCCTCGGACGATCTGGCGCGCGGCCGCTCGACCTTCATGGTCGAGATGGTCGAGACCGCCGCGATCCTCAATCAGGCCGACGACCGGGCGCTGGTGATCCTCGACGAGATCGGCCGGGGCACAGCCACCTACGACGGTCTGTCGATCGCCTGGGCGACGCTCGAGCATCTGCACGGGGTCAACCGCGTGCGCGGTCTCTTTGCCACGCATTACCATGAGCTGACCCAGCTTGCCGCGAAACTCGAAGGGGTCGGCAATGCCACCGTCGCGGTCAAGGAATGGGAAGGCGAGGTGATCTTCCTGCACGAGGTGCGCGAGGGTGCCGCCGACCGCTCCTACGGCGTTCAGGTCGCGCAGCTGGCGGGCCTGCCCCCCGCGGTCATCGCCCGCGCCCGCGACGTGCTGAGCGCGTTGGAAGAGGGTGAGCGCGGCCGCACCTCGCCAAAGGCCCTGATCGACGACCTGCCGCTCTTCTCGGCAGCGGCGAAACCAGAGCCTGTTGCGGCGCCGAAGGGCCCGTCCGTGGTCGAAGAGCGGCTCGAGACCTTGCTGCCCGACGAGATGAGCCCGCGCGAGGCGCTGCAAGCGATTTACGATCTGAAGGCTCTGCTCAAGGGGTAAATGCGTTTCACGTGAATCCTTCCGACAGGCTTGGATTCACGTGAAACGGCGCCGTGCGGGCGCCCGGGCTGCCGCAAAGAAAAACCCCCGGCCTCGCGACCGGGGGTTTTCCGCTTCAATCCTTGAAAGATCAGCCCTGCATCGAGCTGACACCGACCTGCGCCGGACGCAGCAGGCGGTCGTAGAGCATGAAGCCCTCGGCCGAGACCTGGATAATCTCGCCCGCCTTGGTGCCGGGCACCGGGGCCTCGAACATCGCCTCGTGCATCTTCGGGTCGAACTTGTCGCCGACCTCGGGCTTGATCGTGGTCATCCCGTGCTTGCTGAACACGTTGGTCAGCTCGCGCAGCGTCAGTTCCACACCCTCGATCAGGGCCTCGCCGGCCTCTGCCTCGCGCGCGGCGTTCAGCGCGCGGCTCAGGTTGTCATAGACCGGCAGCAGGTCACGGGCGAGCTTGGAGCCGCCGTACTGCTGCGCTTCGCGGCGATCCTTGTCGGCGCGCTTGCGGGCGTTCTCGGCGTCGGCCAGCGCCCGCATGAAGCGGTCCTTGTACTCGTCGCGCTCGGCGCGCAGCGAGTCGAGCTCAAGCGCCTCGTTGTCGATCTCTTCCATCTCGTCGGCGAAGGCCTCTGCCTCTGCCGCCTCGATATCGTCGAGGAATTCGTCTTTCTTCGCGTCTGCCATGTCTAACCTCTAGCTCCGCTCGGCAATCAGCCTGCCGACCAGCTGTGCCGTGTAGTCCACGATGGGTACGATCCGCCCGTAGTTGAGCCGCGTGGGTCCGATGACCCCGACCGCACCGATTATCTTTCGATCCGCGTTCATATATGGAGAGACCACCAGAGAGGAACCCGAAAGTGAGAAAAGTTTGTTCTCGGAGCCGATAAAAATCCGCACCCCGTCGCCGGTTTCGGCAAGCTGCAGGAACTCGGCGATATCCCGCTTGCGTTCGAGGTCGTCAAACAGCGAGCGGATGCGGTCCAGCTCTTCGGCCTCGCCCTCCTGACCAAGCAGATTCGACGTACCGCGCACGATCAGCCGGGCGGAGTTGTCTGCATCCTTTTCCCAGGCGGCCATCCCGGTTTCGATCAACTCGGCGGCCAGCGTGTCGATCTCGCGGCGGCGGGTCGCGATCTGGCGGGAGATCTCGCCGCGCAGCTCCGAGAGCGTCTTGCCTTCGATCAGCGCGTTGAGGAAATTCGCCGCCTCACGCATCGAGCTCGGGGTCTGGCCTGCGGGCGGGCGGAACAGGCGGTTCTCGACGTGACCATCGCCGAAGACCAGCACCACCAGCGCCCTGTCATGGCCAAGCGAGACGAACTCGATGTGCTTGACCGGTGCCTCGTGCTTTGGCGTCAGAACCAGGGACGCGCCGTGCGTTACCCCCGACAGCGCCGCACCGACCCGGTCGAGCAGCCCGCCCATGTCGTCGCCGCCCTGCGTGGTGGTTGCCTCCAGCGCCATCCTGTCGGACGTGTCGAGATCGCGCACCTCGAGCAGCCCGTCGACGAACATGCGCAGGCCCACCTGCGTCGGCACGCGCCCCGCAGAAACATGCGGGCTGTCGAGCAGCCCGAGGTATTCGAGATCCTGCATCACGTTGCGGATCGTCGCCGCCGAGACTTTCTCGGACAGGCTGCGCGTCAGGGTGCGCGAGCCCACCGGTTCGCCCGTCTCGAGATAGGATTCAACCACGCGGCGGAACACCTCGCGCGAGCGATCGTTCATCTCCTCGAGAAGCCGGTTTCCCTCAGTCATGCGCAAACTCCCGCTGTTCAGGGTCATTAAAGGCCCCCTTCCGCAGCCGTCAATCGGGGTTGCGGGACAGCATCAGCCCCAGTATCCCGGCAGCAACCGAGAAGAGAGGCACTCATGAGACCTTCTGGACGAGATTTAAGCGATATGCGCAGCGTTTCAATCGAAACGGGCGTCACGAAACATGCCGAAGGCTCCTGCCTGATCAAGATGGGCGATACCCACGTGCTGTGCACCGCCACGCTCGAGGACCGCGTGCCGCCCTTCGTGAAGGGCAGCGGCCTTGGCTGGGTGACGGCGGAATACGGCATGCTGCCGCGCTCCACCGGCTCGCGCATGCGCCGCGAGGCAACCGCCGGCAAGCAGGGCGGCCGCACCGTCGAGATCCAGCGCCTGATCGGCCGGTCGCTGCGCGCCGGTGTCGACCGCGTCGCGCTCGGCGAGCGCCAGATCACCATTGACTGTGACGTGATCCAGGCCGACGGCGGCACCCGCTGCGCGTCGATCACCGGTGGCTGGGTCGCGCTGCGGCTTGCGGTGAACAAGCTGATGAAGACCGGCGCCATCACCACCGACCCGCTGACCCCGGTCGCGGCGGTGAGCTGCGGCATCTACGCCGGCCAGCCGGTTCTGGACCTCGACTATGCCGAGGACAGCGAGGCAGGCGTCGACGGCAACTTCATTCTGCGCGGCGACGGCCAGTTGATCGAAGTTCAGATGTCGGCAGAGGGCGCGACCTTCAGCCGCGACCAGATGAACAAGCTGATGGATCTGGCCGAGGCCGGTGTCTCGCAGCTGGTCGAAGCACAGCTGGCGGCCTGCAAATGAGCCGGGTGTTCAGCGACAAGAAACTGCTGGTCGCGACCCATAACACGGGCAAGCTTGAGGAGATCACCGAGCTGCTCGCGCCCTATGGGGTCGAGGTCGTGGGTGCCAAGGAAATGAACCTTCCCGAGCCCGAGGAAACCGGCACCACCTTTGTCGAGAATGCCCGCATCAAGGCCCATGCCGCCGCCAAGGCCACCGGTCTTCCGGCGCTGGCCGATGACAGCGGCATCTCGGTTGATGCGCTGGACGGCGCCCCGGGTGTCTATACCGCCGATTGGGCCGAAACCCCCAATGGTCGAGACTTCATCATGGCGATGGGCAAGACCCATGACGCCCTGCTGAAGACCGGCGCCGACCAGCCCTGGACCGCGCGCTTCAACTGCACGCTGGTGCTTGCCTGGCCCGATGGCACCGACGCCGTCTTCCCCGGCGTGATGGAGGGCAAGGTCGTCTGGCCGATGCGCGGCGACAATGGCCACGGCTACGACCCGATCTTCCAGCCTGAGGGCTTTGACATCACCTTTGCCGAGATGACCAGCGACGAGAAGAACCGCATCAGCCACCGCGCCGATGCCTTCGCCAAGTTCGTGAAGGGCTGCTTTGCCAGGGACGATGCCTGAGACGTGGCGTGAAGGAGGCTTCGGCCTCTACGTGCATTGGCCTTTCTGCGAGGCCAAATGCCCCTACTGCGACTTCAACAGCCATGTCGTTCGGTCGATCGACCAGACCCGCTGGGCAGACGCACTCAGCTCCGAGGTCCGCCGTTACGGCGAGATGACCTCGGGGCGCATCCTCAACTCCATCTACTTCGGCGGGGGCACCCCCTCTCTCATGGAGCCCGCGACGGTGCAGGCCGTTCTGGACGCCGCGAAAGAGCATTGGACCTGGGCCAATGACATCGAGATCACGCTCGAGGCGAACCCGCGTTCCGTCGAGGTTTCGAAGTTCGAGGGCTTCCGCGAAGCCGGTGTAAACAGGGTCTCCATGGGCATTCAGAGCCTGCGGCCGGATGATCTGCGCCAGCTCGGACGGCTGCATGACGTGGGTGAGGCCATCGCCGCGCTAGAGACCGCGAAGTCCGTTTTCGAAAGGGTCAATTTCGATCTGATCTACGCGCGCGAGAACCAGACCCTGCAAGGCTGGGAAACCGAGCTGCGCGAGGCCCTCGATCTCGCCGCCGACCACCTGTCGCTTTACCAGCTGACCATCGAGGAAGGCACGATGTTCTGGGAACGCGCGCAGCGCGGACAGATGAAGAAACTGCCCGACGAGGATCTCGCCGCGGACATGTTCCTCGCCACGCAGGAAATCACTTCAAAAGCGGGCTATGCGCCTTACGAAGTGTCGAACCACGCCCTGCCCGGCGCGCAGTCGCGGCACAATCTCGTCTATTGGCGCGGCGGCGATTACGTCGGCGTTGGCCCCGGTGCCCACGGGCGTGTCACGGTGAACGCCACGCGCCACGCGACCGAGGCCTGGAAAATGCCCGGCGCTTGGATCGAAAAGGCCGAAGCCGGACGCGCGGACAGTGTTTTCGACCCTCTATCTACTGAGGACATCATGACAGAATTTGTCATGATGGGTCTGCGCCTGAGTGAAGGGATCTCCCTCTCGCGCCTTGCCGAGATCTCGCCCAAGCCCCTGCCCGCGCACAAGCTGACCGAGCTTCGGCAACTGGGCCTGATCTGGCGCGAAGGCGACCTCATCGGCGCTACGACCGAGGGCCGACTGGTGCTCAACGGCGTGATCTCAGAGCTTCTGACCAACTGACGCCTCGCCGTTTCATGTGAAACGTTACCCACAGGATCCGGCCGGATCCTGTGGAGATCTCTCGGCGTCTTCAGGCACGGAAAACAACAAGGCCGAGCCACTTCGGGCTCGGCCTTCATTTCTGAACCAGATCCAACGGATCCGGTCAGATCTCGTGAACAAACGCGCCGCCTGAGACCTACGCTTTTTGCTTCATGTGAAGACTCTCGAGATCCTTCCACAGGATCTTGTGGAGAGATCTCTCAGCGCGCGGCGCTCAGGATGGCACAGAGCTTGTCCAGTTCCTCGAAGCTCTCATAGCTGACCACAAGCTTCCCGCTCTCCGCCCCCGGGGCGTTCTGGATCGCGACCTTCATCCCGAGCGCTGCCGAGAGATCCCCCTCGAGCGCCCGCGTGTCCGCGTCCTTCTGCGGCCCGCCAAAGCCATTCAGGCCCTGTTTCGGGGCTTTCTGTGTCTGCGGCTTGGCGAGCTGCTCCGCCTGGCGAACCGACAGCTTGCGCCGAACGATCTCTTTCGCGAGCTCTTCGGGATTCTCCGAGGTGATCAAGGTGCGCGCGTGGCCCGCGGTCAGCTCGCCGTCGACGACCATCGACTGTACCGACTCCGGCAGGTTCAGCAGTCGCAGCAGGTTCGCAATATGGCTCCGGCTCTTCCCCAGCGCCTCGGCGATCTTTTCCTGGGTATGGCCAAAGCGGCTCATCAACTGCTTGTAGCCCGCCGCCTCTTCGATGGCGTTGAGATCCGCGCGCTGGATGTTCTCGATGATCGCGACCTCGAGCACCTCGATGTCGTCGAATTCGCGAACCAGCGCCGGCACCTCGTGCAGCTGCGCCATCTGCGCGGCGCGCCAACGGCGCTCGCCCGCGACGATCTCGAACTCACCCTCGGCGCCGGGCCGCGGTCGCACGATGATCGGCTGGATGATCCCCTTGGCCCGGATCGATTCCGAGAGCTCGTTCAGCTGATCCGGCGTGAAGGTCCGGCGCGGCTGGTCCTTGTTCGGGAAAAGCTTCTCGATCGGAATCATCCGATCGGGCTGGCGCGGCGACGCCTCTTCCTCGGGGATCACCGCGGGCCGCACATCCACATCCGACATCAGAGCCGACAGCCCTCGCCCGAGTCCCCGACGCATTTCGCGCTTCTCTGCCATAACTGCCCTCTCGTCTCGAATTTTCTCTTATGCCGCCATCTGCGCATTGTTGCGCAGCAGCTCGTCGGCGAGCGCCCGATAGGCCAGCGCGCCCTTGGAATTCGTGTCATAGGTCAGCACCGGGCAGGCATAGGACGGCGCCTCGCTGACCCTCACGTTGCGCGGGATCACCGTGTTGAACACCAGATCGCCGAGGTTGGCGCGCGCATCTTCCTCGACCATGCGCGACAGGTTGTTGCGCGCGTCGAACATGGTCAACACCACGCCCTCAATCCGCAGCTCGGGGTTGGCGCTTTGGCGCACTTCGCGGATCGTCAACATCAGCTGCGACAGACCCTCCAGCGCGAAAAACTCGCTCTGAAGCGGCACCAGGATCGAATGCGCGGCAACCATCGCGTTGACCGTCAGCAGGTTGAGCGACGGCGGGCAGTCGATCAGGATGAAGTCGAACCCGAACTGAGCCATCTCGGCCTGCCGCAGCGCGTCATGCAGCAGGAAGCTGCGCTTCTCGTTCGCCACCAGCTCGATATCGGCCGAGGCGAGGTCCACCGTCGCGGGGATCAGCCTCAGATTGGCGGTTTCGGTTTCGAGGATCATGTCCGACAGCGGCGCATCCTCGAGCAGAAGCTCGTAGGCGGTGTATTCCCGCGCCTCAGGCTCGATCCCAAGCCCCGTCGACGAGTTCCCCTGCGGGTCAAGATCGACGATCAACACTTTCAGACCGCGCTCTGCAAGCGCCGCGCCGAGGTTGATCGTGGTCGTGGTCTTGCCAACGCCCCCCTTCTGGTTGGCAATGGCAACGATCTTGGCCGCGCCGGGCCGGAAGGTATCAGACATGAGTCAGAGCTCCGATTTGCAAGACAACCGCGTGAGGATCCGTAAGACTAGTATGCCGTTCCAGATCAAACTGCCACATCTTGCGTGCCTCTGCGATTTCTTTTTCGGCTTGGGCCCCCTTGGGAAAGAGTGCGCTGCCAGTCTTGCACATATGGCGGTCGGCAAAGCCAAGAAGTTTGTCGAGCGAAGCCAGCGCGCGGGCGCTCAGCAGATCCGCGCCAAGCGGAGCAATTTCGTCGATTCTGCGGGCCTCGACGGTGGCCTCGACTCCCGTTTCGCGAAGAACGGTGCGCAGGAAAGCGCATTTCCTCTGATCGCTCTCGACCAGTGTCACCGTCATTCCAGGTGCGAACTCATCGCGGAGGATGGCGATGACCAGTCCAGGAAAGCCGCCACCAGCGCCCAAGTCCGCCCAGTGCTGGGGATATTCCTGTGGAATACCCCAGATTTGCGCGGAATCCACGATGTGCCGCGTCCAGGCTTCCGCCAAGGTTGACGGCGAGACGAGGTTGATCTTGGGGTTCCACTTCTTCAGAAGATCCGTGTAGTGGTCGAGGCGGTCCCATGTTTCACGTGAAACACTGAGCCCGCCCCCAAGGTCCAATTCCCTCATGCGCTACGCGCCTTGTCGTTCCGACGCAACCGGATGAGCAGGAGCGAGAGGGCTGCAGGTGTCATCCCGTCAACTTTCGCCGCTTGCGCCAGGGTGGAGGGCTTCGCGCGCGCCAGCTTCTGTTTCAGCTCGGTCGAAAGGCCTTCGATGGTCGAAAAATCGAAGTCCGTCGGGACCTGGTAGGTCTCATCCCGTTTCAACGCTTCCACATCGCGCTTTTGCCGGTCAATGTAGTTGGCGTAGAGGGCATCCTTTGCAAGCTGCTCGCCGATTTCTCCATTTATCGCCGATAGATCCGGCACATGCGCGCGCAGGAACTCCATCGAAATATCCGGGTACGAGAGGAGCTGGAACAAGCTGCGTCGCGCGCCGTCTGCATTCATCTTAAGCCCCAGATCAGCCAACTCACGCGGGGTCATGGTGATTTCAGTCAGCAGCCCCCTACCCTCTTCGAGCTTTTCAGCCTTCTCCAGGAAAGCCACCTTGCGCTCTTGCGAGACACAACCAAGCTGCATCGCCATGGGCGTCAGACGTTGGTCGGCATTGTCCGCGCGGAGCGAGAGGCGGAACTCTGCCCGCGATGTGAACATGCGATAGGGCTCCGTCACCCCGCGAGACGTGAGATCGTCAATCATCACGCCGATGTAGCTTTCGGCGCGACTGAAGGTGATTTCGTCCCGACCAAGGCTCTGCGCAGCCGCGTTCAGGCCCGCAACCAATCCCTGGGCTGCGGCCTCCTCGTAGCCCGTGGTGCCGTTGATCTGCCCTGCGAGGTAGAGCCCCGAGCAGGATTTGACCGAAAGCCGCAGATCAAGCGCCCGGGGATCGACGAAATCATACTCGATGGCGTATCCAGGCTGAAGGATCCTTGCCTCTTCGAGACCGACGATGGAGTGGACATAGGCCTCCTGAACGTCTTCAGGCAGCGACGTCGAGATCCCGTTTGGATAGACCGTGTGGTCGTCAAGTCCCTCTGGTTCAAGGAAAATCTGATGAGATTCCTTATCCGCGAAGCGCACGATCTTATCCTCGATCGACGGGCAGTAGCGCGGGCCAATCCCTTCGATATGGCCACCATACATGGCGGACCGCGAAAGATTGTCACGGATCAGCTCGTGCGTGCGCGCGTTTGTATGGGTGATCCCGCAGGATATTTGCCGCACGAAGGGCGTCTTCGACAGAAACGAGAACATCGCCGGATCATCGTCACCGGGCTGGCTGTCGAGACGATCCCAATCGATCGTTCGGCCGTCGAGACGCGGCGGTGTTCCAGTCTTCAGACGACCCAGCGGCAACGCCATTTCATCTAGACGCTCAGCCAATTTTACGGCCGGCTTGTCGCCCATGCGGCCGCCGGGACGCTTCTGATCGCCAATGTGGATAACACCGCGCAGAAACGTGCCCGTGGTCAGCACCACGGCGCCGGATTTGAGCTCGGATCCGTCCGCAAGGGCGACGCCTTGAACGAGATCCCCCGTCTTCAGCAGATCCGTGACCTCCCCTTCCACAATGGAAAGGTTCGGTGCGGCTTCCATCTCGCGCAGCATGGCGTCGCGGTAGAGCTTCCTGTCGGCCTGGGTACGCGGCCCCTGGACCGCCGGGCCTTTGCGGCGGTTCAAAAGACGGAACTGGATGCCAGCTCGGTCAGCGACGCGGCCCATCACGCCATCCATGGCGTCGATTTCGCGCACCAAATGGCCTTTTCCGAGGCCGCCGATGGCCGGATTGCACGACATGACCCCAATCCCGCCTCGGGTCAGGGTGACAAGCGCCGTCTTTGCGCCCATTCGCGCCGAAGCCGCGGCGGCCTCGGTGCCTGCATGTCCGCCGCCAACGACGACGACGTCGAAATCGAGTTGTTTCACGTGAAACACTCCTTACTTACCCAGGCAGAAGCTCGAGAAGATCTTGTCCAGCAGATTTTCCACATCGACGCGGCCGATCAAGGCCTCGAGGCGTCGAATCGCGACCCGGACTTCCTCTGCAGCGATATCGTACCGCTCGGGTCCGAAATCAAGCAATTCCAGCGCGGTTTTGAGCGCATCGGCACCTTCTTGGAAGGCAATTCGATGTCGCTCCCGCGTCGCGAGGCCGCTGGATTGAACGCGCTCGGAAAGCGTGGCGCCAATCTCGGAAATCAGCGCCTCGATCCCCTGCCCGGTGGCCGCGGAAATCGCCTGCGCGTCGCCGGACAGATCTCCCTTGGAGCGGCGGACGATGTCGGCCTTGCGCGGAACGACGTCCAGCATCTCGTCGGCCTCCAAAAGGAAGACCCGCAGATCCGCCAGTTCGGCGCGATCGCGGGCGCGCTGAATGCCGATTTTCTCGACCGGATCTGCCGCCTCGCGCAACCCCGCCGTATCAAGGAGCGTCACCGGGAGGCCGGCAATTTCCATGCGGACTTCGATGACATCACGGGTCGTGCCCGCATGTTCCGAGGTTATCGCAGCGTCACGTCCCGCCAAGGCATTGAGAAGAGTTGATTTTCCGACATTCGGTCGCCCAATGATCGCGACCTCGAAGCCGGATCTGATACGTTCCGCAGCGTCAACGCCCGCGAGCCCACGCTCGAGTTCGCCTTTCACCTTGATCAGCGCCGAGCGCACATCGTCGCTGACGTCGACCGGCACCTCTTCATCGGCGAAATCTATCGTCACCTCGAGCAGAGAGGCCGCGAAGATCAGTTCCTCGCGCCAGAACTCGACCTTCTGGCCGAGGGCACCGGCGAAAATGGTCATCGCCTGGGTCCGCTGGCTTTCTGTTTCGGCCTCAATTAGATCCGCCAGCGCCTCGACCTGGGTCAGATCCAACCGGTCGTGTTCCAGCGCCCGGCGCGTGAATTCGCCCGGTTCAGCCTGGCGAACCCCCTCTATGGCGGCAAGTTCACGAAGAACCGCTCGCAGGATGGCGATGCTGCCGTGCAGGTGAAACTCGACGACCTGCTCGCCGGTGAAACTCTTGCCTGCCTCGAAGGTCAGCACCAGCGCTTCGTCGAGCACTTGCCCTGCCCCGTCGGTCAGCTTGCGCAGCGCGCTGCGGCGCGGCGCTGGCACATCGCCGCAAAGACGAGAACAGGCGTCCCATGCCGAGGGTCCGGAAACCCTCACCACGGAAACGCCTGCTTTGCCGACCGCGCTGGCAAGTGCGAAGATCGTATCCATCCCCGCCTCCTTTGCGGTTTATGTTTAGCTGTTCATCGAGTCGAAGAACTCGCCGTTGGTCTTCGTCTGCTTGAGCTTGGAGAGCAGGAATTCGACGGCGTCGGTCGTCCCCATCGGGTTGAGGATCCGGCGCAGCACGAAGGTCTTCTGCAGGTCGACCTTGTCTGTGAGCAGGTCCTCTTTCCGGGTGCCCGACTTGAGAATGTCGATCGCCGGGAAGACGCGTTTGTCGGCGACCTTGCGGTCGAGCACGATCTCCGAGTTGCCGGTGCCCTTGAACTCTTCGAAGATCACCTCGTCCATGCGCGAGCCGGTGTCGATCAGCGCGGTCGCGATGATGGTGAGCGAGCCACCCTCTTCGATGTTCCGCGCGGCACCAAAGAAACGCTTCGGACGCTGCAGCGCGTTCGCATCGACACCGCCGGTCAGGACTTTGCCCGACGACGGCACGACGGTGTTGAACGCCCTACCAAGTCTTGTGATCGAGTCGAGAAGAATCACAACATCTCGTTTATGTTCGACGAGTCGCTTGGCTTTCTCGATAACCATCTCCGAGACGGCCACGTGACGGGTCGCCGGTTCGTCGAAGGTCGAGGAGACGACCTCGCCTTTCACCGAGCGCTGCATGTCGGTGACTTCCTCGGGGCGTTCGTCGATCAGCAGAACGATCAGATAGCACTCGGGGTGGTTCTTCTCGATCGAGTTGGCGATGTTCTGCAGCAGCACCGTCTTACCGGTCCGCGGCGGCGCCACGATGAGCGAACGCTGACCCTTGCCGATGGGCGCGACCAGATCGATGATCCGGGCCGACTTGTCCTTGATCGTCGGATCCTCGACTTCCATTTTCAGGCGCTCGTCGGGATAGAGCGGCGTCAGGTTGTCGAAGGCGATCTTGTGACGGGCGCGGTCCGGATCCTCGAAGTTGATCGCCGAGACGTCGACCAGCGCGAAGTAGCGCTCTTCGTTGTCGGGCGCACGGATCTCGCCTTCGATGGTGTCGCCGGTGCGCAGCGAGTATTTCCGGATCATGTCTGGCGAGACATAGATGTCATCGGGGCCCGGCAGGTAGTTCGCCTCGGGCGAACGCAGGAAGCCGAAGCCATCCTGCAGCACTTCGAGAACGCCATCTCCGAAGATGGTCCAGCCTTCGTCTGCGCGCTCGCGCAGGATCTGGAACATCATCTCGCCCTTGCGCATCGTCGATGCGTTTTCGATCTCGAGCTCCTCGGCCATCGCCAGGAGATCCTTCGGGCTCTGCGCCTTGAGATCGGACAGGTTCAGACGCTCGACGATATCGGCATCAGTCATGAATTCCTCCGGGCCGCGATCGGCCGTCGTTTCGCAGCTATCTGCGTGTGTCTTTTGGGAAGGTCCCACCAGAACAGGTGTTGAGAAGATGCCTATCCCCTCCCCCGGTCGAAGTCAATTCCCGGAGCGGTTCGGTGCCAGCCCGCCTAGATTTCAAAAAATTAAATAAAGAAAAGAAGAGATGATTTTGATTATAGGTAACCCGACTCCGGTGGATCAAATGTTTCACGGAGCTCTGTCCACGGCGGATCCTTCTGTGGATAGATCTGCGGAGATCTGTCGGATCTGCTTTGGGTGAAACTATGTTTGGATCATATAAATAAGCCCTTATAACGCGTGATACCCCATTGTGGACAGATCTTGGAGAGATCCGGTCGGATCCGGTTCTCCACAGCGCGGAGTTATCCAAGCCCACAGACTCAGGAATCACCGCGACTCGACGTGAGCCTGAAGAGATCTCCCCAGCCTTGAAACCGGGGGCGATTTTCCCCAGAAGCTTCCCCTGACAAAGGCCCAAGTCTGCGAACAGGTTTATCCCCATGAGTCTTCCGCTCGTCCTCGCCTCCGGCTCCCAGATCCGCGCCGAAATGCTGCGCTCCGCCGGCGTTCCTTTCGGAATCGAAGTGGCGCGCGTCGATGAATCCTCGATTCGCGATTCGCTTCTGGCGGAGGGCGCCGCGCCGCGCGACGTGGCGGACGCGCTGGCCGAGTATAAGGCGCGCAAGGTGTCGGCCCGCGTCCCCGGCGCGCTGGTGCTTGGCTGCGACCAGGTGCTGAGCTGCAACGGCAAGCTCTATTCCAAGCCCGAAAGCCCCGAAGAGGCCCGTGCCCAGCTCCTGGAGCTTCGCGACCAGCGGCTGCAGCTTCTGTCGGCGGCGGTCATCTACGAGGCTGGCGAGCCGGTCTGGCGCCACGTCGGCGTTGCACGTCTCAAGATGCGGGCTTTCTCGGAAGCCTATCTTGATGACTATATAGAGAGAAACTGGGAGAGCCTGCGCACGTCCGTGGGTGGTTTCAAGCTGGAGGAGGAAGGCGTGCGACTGTTTGCGAGTATCGAGGGAAGCCATTTCACCATTCTGGGGCTGCCGCTGCTGGAGCTTCTGGGCTTTCTGGAAGTGCGCGGGGTGATTGCCGGATGAGCGGCGAGCGGATCCCTCTTGCGGGTGTCATTGGCTCACCCATCGCGCATTCCCGTTCTCCTCGGCTGCACGGGCACTGGCTGAAAAGCTACGGGCTTTCCGGGCACTACATCCCGATGGACGTGCCGGCAGCGAAGCTGGAAGAAACGCTGCGCCTGCTGCCCGAGATCGGCTTTGTGGGTGTGAACATCACCATTCCGCACAAGGAGCGGGTGATGGAGATCGCCGACATGGTCTCGGACCGGGCGACGCTTATCGGTGCGGCGAACACGCTGACCTTTCGCGAGGGCGGCAAGATCTACGCCGACAACACCGATGGCTACGGCTTTCTCGAGAACCTCAAGCAGGGCGCGCCCGACTGGCGCGCCACTGCCGGCCCGGCGGTGGTGCTGGGCGCAGGCGGTGCCTCGCGCGCGGTGATCACCGCGCTGCTCGAGGCCGGGGTGCCGGAAATCTATCTCAGCAACCGTACGCGGCTGCGCGCCGAGAAGCTGCGCGAGGACTTTGGTCAGCGCATCCATGTCATCGACTGGGTGCATGCGGGCAACGTGCTGGAAGAGGCGAACACGGTGGTCAATACCAGCTCGCTCGGCATGGTCGGCAAGCCCGAGCTGCGGGTGCCTCTGGATGGGCTGCGGCCCGGCACGCTGGTGACCGACATTGTCTACACGCCGCTGGAGACCCGCCTGCTGCGTATCGGCCGCGAGCTGGGCTGCACCTGCGTTGACGGCCTGGGCATGCTGCTGCACCAGGCGGTGCCGGGCTTCGAGCGCTGGTTCGGCACGCGCCCGGTGGTAGATCAGGCCACCCGCGACGCGGTGCTCTGATGCGGTTCAGGCTCGGTCTCACCGGATCCATCGGCATGGGGAAGTCGCAGACCGCAGGCTTCTTTGCCGAGGCGGGCTGTCCGGTCTGGGACGCCGATGCGGCGGTCCACAGGCTCTATGCTGCGGGCGGTGCGGCGGTCGCTGCCATCGGTGCGGCCTTCCCGCAGGCCATCGTCGATGGCGCGGTTTCACGTGAGGCCCTGCGCGAGGTCATTGCGGCGGATAGCACGGCGCTGAAGCTCCTCGAGTCCATCGTGCACCCGCTTGTGCGAGCCGATCGCGCAGAGTTCGACAGGACCCATCCCGAGGCCATCGGCGTCTTCGACATCCCCCTGCTCTACGAGACCGGATCCGAAACCGAGTTCGACGCGGTGGCCTGTGTCACCATTCCCGAAGACATCCAGCGCGACCGGGTGCTGGCGCGAGGCACGATGAGCGCGGAAGATCTCGATCGCATCCTCGCCCGCCAGATGCCCAATGCCGAGAAATGCGCCCGCGCGGATTTTGTCATCACAACGGACACGCTGGACCATGCCCGCGCGCAGGTTCAGGCTGTTCTGAAAGAAATCGAAAGGCGGCTCGATGCGTGAGATCGTTCTCGACACCGAAACCACCGGCTTCGAGCCGGAACAGGGCGACCGCATCGTCGAGATCGGCGCGGTCGAGCTCTACAACCACGTGCCGACCGGCAAGGTCTATCACCAGTACATCAACCCCGAGCGCGCGATGCCGCAGGAGGCTTTCGAGGTGCACGGGCTGGGCGACGACTTCCTGCGCGACAAGCCGGTTTTCGCCAAGATCGTCGACGAGTTCATCGCCTTTCTCGGTACGGACGCCAAGCTGGTGATCCACAACGCCAGCTTCGACGTGAAATTTCTCAACGCAGAGTTGAAATGGGCGAACCGTCCGCAACTTTCAAAAGATTGCGCCATCGACACGCTGATGATCGCGCGTAAGAAGTTCCCCGGCTCGCCCGCGTCACTGGACGCGCTCTGCCGCCGTTTCGGCATCGACAACTCCAGCCGGACGCTGCACGGGGCACTGCTCGACAGCGAGATCCTTGCGGAAGTCTATCTGGAACTGATCGGCGGCAAGCAACCGGACCTGGTGCTGGCGCCTGTCTCCTCGGGCCGCAACAGCGCGGGAGGCGAAGAGGAATGGCGACCGTCCCGGCGGCCCGTGGCCCTGCCTTCGCGCATCACCGAAGAAGAAAAGGCGGCTCACGCCGCCTTTGTCGAGAAACTCGGAGAGAAGGCGCTCTGGTCGCGGGGCTGAAGCCCCGCCACCTCGCAAGCGCTCAGGCGTCGAGCTTGCGCTCTTCGCCGGCCGCGGCAGTTGCCTGCTGACGGCGCGCGATCTCGTTGCGGTACAGCGCGACGAAGTCGATCGTCTCGAGGTTCAGCGGCGGGAAGCCACCGTCGCGGGTCACATCCGACACGATGCGGCGCACGAAGGGGAAGAGCATGCGCGGGCATTCGATCAGCAGGAACGGGTGCAACTGCTCTTGCGGGACGCCTTCGATGTTGAACACGCCGGCGTAGTCAAGCTCGAGGATGAACAGCATGTCGCCGGTCGCCTTCGACTTGGACTCGACCTTCAGCTTCAGGACGACTTCGTACTGGTTGTCGGCCGACCGCTTCTTGGCATCGAGGTTCACCTGCACCTGAACGTCGGGCTGGACCTCACCGGTCACGCCCTTCTGCGCGAGGATGTTCTCGAAGCTCATGTCGCGCACGAACTGCGCGAGCACGTTCATCTTCACCGCTGCCGGGGACTGCTGCGCGTCTGCCGCGCCGTTTTCGCTGATTTCAGCCATGGAAAGCTCCTGTTGGATTTTGTTTCCGAATAGCAGCCCCGGGGAAACGGCTCAATGCTTAGTCCAACCTGACCCTGGGTGATTGGGGCGCTTGGAGCCGGGAATCTCGGTAAATTCCCCCTCGATCACGTCATCTTGTGTCTGCGGGCCGGGGCGATAGGGCTCGGTTTGCGGGCGCGGGCCGCTCTGGGGATGCCCGCCCATCTCGAAACGCTGCACCTTGATGCGGGTCGAGATGAAACGCATCACCGCGTCCCGCACCGCGGGGATCAGCAGCGCGAAACCGCAGGCGTCGGTGAAGAAGCCGGGCGTGAGCAGCAGCGCGCCGGAAAACAGGATCATCGCGCCATGCGCCAGCGGCCGGGTCGGATCCTGAAGCCGCGAGAAAGAGCTCTGCAGATCCGACAGCGCCCGAAGACCCTCGCGCCGCACCAGAGCAGTGCCGAGGATGGCGGTCACCACCACGATCAGCAGCGTCGGCCACAGACCGATCAGCCCTCCGACCTGGATGAACAGCGTGATCTCGATGAGCGGCACCGCGACGAATGCCAGAAATAGCCACATGGCCTCACTCCTTTTCCGTGGGTGCGCACTGGTAGACTTGGCGCTGCCCAGTGCCTACATAGGAATGCAACACCAGATTTTCCATGTTTTGCCCAAGAGGTGCCGATGAATATGCCGATCGTCCAGCTGCTGGTACTTGCCGCGATCGCGATCTTTCTGATCCTGCGTCTGCGGAGCGTGCTGGGCACACGCGACGGGTTCGAGAAGCCGCCCGTGCAGGCACCGTCCCGCCGTGACGACAGCCGTCGCGACTTCGAGGTGATCGAGGGCGGGCCTGACCACGACATCATCGACCATGCCCCCGAGGGCAGCCCCTCGGCCAAGGCGCTGGCCAAGATGAAGGCGGTCGACCCGAGCTTCAATGTGGGCGAGTTCCTCGGTGGCGCGCGCGGTGCCTACGAGATGATCCTCATGGGATTCGAGCGCGGAGACGTGGAAGAGCTCAAGCCCTTCCTCGCGGAGGATGTATATGAGAGCTTTGCCGAAGTGGTCGAAAACCGCCGCCAGCAAGGCCTGACCATCGAGGCCGAATTCGTCGGCGTGCGCGAGATGTCCCTTGTCGAGGCGACCTTTGACGAGGTCTCCAAGCTGGCCGAGATCACCGTGCGCTACACCGGCGAATTGACCTCGGTTGTGAAGGATGCCTCGGGCACCGTGATCGAGGGCAGCCCGACATCGGTAAAACGTCAGAAGGATGTCTGGACCTACGCCCGCAACATGGGTAGCGACGATCCCAACTGGCAGCTGGTCGCGACCGACGAATGAGGCGCGCGATCCGGGCGGCCGTGCTGACAGGAGCAATACTGGCAGGGACCATGGCCGCTGCGGAAAGCGACACCAACTACGAGATCCTGAGCTTCGGCGATCTCGACGGATGGGCGACGGATGATCATTCCGCCGCCCTTTCGGTTTTTCTGAACACCTGCGGCGATATGACCGACCCCGACTGGCGGTCGCTCTGCGCACTGGCGCGGGATGCCGGGGAGGCCCGCGAGTTCTTCGAGCTGTTCTTCCGCCCGGTGATGATCACCGGCGCGCCGGAAGATGCCGAGGAAGGCACCGGCGGGCTCTTCACCGGTTATTTCGAGCCGGAGATAGACGGTTCCCTGCAGCGTGATCCGCTCCACACCCACCCGGTCTACCGCCTGCCGCCCGAAATCGCCGAGACCGAAGGTCCGTGGCTGACCCGGCGCGATATTCTCACCGGCGACGTCCTGCAGGGCCGCGGGCTCGAGATCGCCTGGGTCGCCGACCCCGTCGAGCTTTTCTTCCTGCAGGTGCAGGGCTCGGGCCGCATCCGCCTGCCCGACGGGCAGCACCTCAGGGTCGGCTACGGCGGTGCCAATGGCCATCCCTACCGCTCGATCGGCAAGGAGCTGGTGGCGCGCGGCATTTTCAGCCTGCACGAGGTCTCGGCACAGGTCATCAAGTCCTGGGTGCGCGACAATCCCGAGGACGGGGCCGAGCTGCTGATGCACAACCCCTCCTACGTCTTCTTCCGCGAGGTGAACGAGGTGCCCGCCGAGCTCGGCCCGCTTGGGGCGATGAACCGTTCGATCACGCCGCTGCGCTCGATCGCCGTGGATCCTGCCTACGTGCCTCTTGGCGCGCCGGTGTGGATCGAGAAAGCGGGCGCCGAGCCCCTGCACCGACTGATGATCGCGCAGGACACCGGTTCCGCCATCAAGGGTCCGCAGCGCGCCGATGTCTTCATGGGCACCGGCGACGCGGCCGGGCGCAAGGCCGGCACGATGAAGGATCCGGGCCGTCTGGTGGTGCTCCTGCCGATCCAGCGCGCCTATGCGCTGTTGCCGGAGTCGGTGCTGTGAGCCGCCGCAAGCTGCGTCCGGACGAGCTTGAGCTCTGGCAGCTTGTCGCGCGCAGCGCCGAGAAGCTGCCGGGCCGAAAGATGGCCCCCGAAACCCCTGCCCCCAAGCCTGCGAAGCTGCGCAAGCCGATAGTGCCCCGCGACCCGGTGCAGAATTTCGCGCTCGGGACCCGCGCGCCGACCCCGCAGGAGCGGCACGACTTCTTCGCCTCGACCTCGGACCGGCTGGCGCAGGACCCGGTGCGTATGGATGCCAAGGCCTTTGGTCGGCTCAAGCGCGGCAAGCTGCAGCCCGAGGCGCGGATCGACCTGCACGGCATGACGCTGGACCAGGCGCACCGCGAGCTGGCGGGCTTCATCCTCGGCACGCAGATGCGCGGCTTCCGGCTGGTTCTGGTGATCACTGGCAAGGGTTTGCGCGAGGATCCGCACGACCCCATGCCGCGCCGGCGCGGCGTTCTTAAGACCCAGGTGCCGCAATGGCTGCGGATGCCGCCGCTCTCGGCCTGCGTGCTGCAGGTCTCGGAGGCGCATATCAAGCACGGCGGCGGCGGAGCCTATTACGTCTATCTCAAGAAACGGCGCTGACGCGTCAGCCGACGATCATCTCGCCATGCTCGGCGAGATAGATGCGCAGCCAGGGGGTGAAGGCCTCGGGCTGCGCAGCGATGCGCTCGCGCACCTCGGACAGTGTGAGCCATTCGGTGTCCATGACCTCGGCGGGGTTCGGTGCGGGCTCGACCCCTGGCCCGGCCTCGGCGACAAAGATATCGACAAGCTCGTGCTCGGTCATGCCACCGCCGACCTCGGCCCGGTATTCTACCTGTCCGCGGTACTGCGGATCGAGCCCCCGCAGCGCCAGTTCCTCGTCGAGACGCCGAAGCGCGCAGTCGCGCGGGCTTTCGTCCCAATGCGGATGGGTGCAGCAGGTGTTCGCCCAGAGGCCCGGCGTGTGGTATTTCTCCAGCGCCCGGCGCTGCAGCAGCGTCCGTCCCTCGCGCATGACAAAGACCGAGACCGCCTTGTGGCGCAGCCCCTTGAGGTGCACTTCGAGCTTGTCCACCGGAACGAGGGTGTCCTCCACCCACGCGGGAATGTCCTGGGCCATGCGGCGCCTCCTTCTGAAGCGTCTGTTTCACTGCTGCCCGCGACAAGGTCAAGTCGCGGCATTTTTCCCGCGTCGGGCATTCCGTCGCAGCGCATCGCGGGGCAGACTGCCCTAGAACCGTAACCGGAGACGCGAAACTGGAGAATGGTATGTATAGCAAGATGATGCTGGGCATCACGGCCGCGTTCGTGGCGGGCTCCGCTCAGGCCGGGGACGCCGAGGCGGGCAAGAAGCTCTTCGAGCAGCGCTGCCGCGCCTGTCACGTGATCCAGGCAGACGACGGCACGCCGATCCAGAAAGGTGGCCGGACTGGGCCGAACCTTTACGGGGTGGTCGGCCGCGTCGCGGGCAGCGAGGACGGCTACCGCTACAAGGCCTCCATCGTCGAGGCCGGTCAGAAGGGCCTGGTCTGGGACGAGGCGAGCCTCGAGACCTACGTGCAGGATCCCTCGGGTTTCCTGCAGGAATATCTCGGCGACAGTTCCGCGCGCTCGGGCATGACCTTCAAGCTGAAGAAAGGCATGGAGGACGTCTACGCCTATCTCGCCTCGGTCACGGAGTGAGCCGGGCTCACCGACTGCAAACGGCTCTGAAACGGCAAAGGGCGCTCCTGCGGGAGCGCCCTTCTCGTTTTCTGATAGCTCACCGCCCGGTGTCAGTTGACGAGCGCGGTGGTGCGCTGCGTGGTGGTCACGCCGCTGTTGATGATGCTCAGCAGGGTCTGCAGGCCGGCCAGCGGGCTCTCGGTCGCCAGCACCACGTCGTCGGGGTAGATCGGGAACTTGCGCGCCGCGAAGAGCCCGTCGGCGGTGGTCATGTCGAAGGTGAAGACGACCTGCTGCATGTTCGGCCTGGCAGCGCCCGACCCCAGCTGCTTGGGCGTGTACTCCCGCAGCACCATCACCCCGGTGGGATCGGCGCGCACGTCGTAGAGCCCGCCGATCAGCGACAGCGCCTCGAGCGCGTTGATCTCGTCCTTGGGGAAGTTGACCAGCGTCTGCCGCGACGAGGCGCCCATGCCGGTGAAGGTGCGGTAGTCCTCCTCGATGACAACCGTGTCGCCGGGCAGCAGCAGCGAGTTGTAGGCGCCGCTCTCCATCAGGGTGCGGGCCGAAATTTCGTAGGTGGTGCCCTGCCGGATGAGCCGCACCAGCGGGTTCTTCAGGCCGGGGTTGATGCCGCCCGCATCGGCGATGGCGCCGAGGATCTTGTAGTTGCGCGAGGGCATCGGGAAGCTGCCCGGACGGGCGACGCCGCTGACCATCTCGATGGCGTTGCCACGGCCCTCGGTGAGGCTCACCTGCACCTGCGCCGTCGGCACGATGGCCTCGAGCTTTTCCTGGATGCGGCCGCGCGCCGACGCCGGGCTGAGGCCGCGCACGAACACCTCGTCGACGTAGGGCAGGAAGACCGCGCCATTGGCGCCGACCTCGACCGCGGGCAGCACGGTGAACTTCTCTGCGGGGTTGGTCAGCAGCGAGTTTTCCTGGCTGTCCCAGATGCGGATGTCGATGTGGTCGCCGGTCTGGATGACGCTTTGGTTGGTTCCGGTCGAGGTGCGCGGCCAGCGGCCGTCGAGCGTCGGGCCGGTCTGCGGCCAGGAGGCGATCAGCGGCATGTTCGCGCGGGTCACCTCGACCACCTGGAAGGTCGGATTCTGCTTGTCGGCCTGGGCGAGGATCTCGGATTGCATCGCGGCGCCACGCGGCAGCGCGCAGCCCCCCAGAAGAGCAAGGCTCGCAGCGACGGCAAAAAGACTACGCGAGAGTTTCAACACGGGGGTCTCCGGGACGTTCCGAGGGTTTCTAAAGCTTTGCTCGAAGTGATAGACAGTTTTGAGGCTTGGGAAAAGTCGCTTGCGCCGCAGCGGCAGCCTGGCTTGGCGATTTCTTCGCGCCGCGGTGCGCGATTTCTTGCAGGAGACAGACGGGAATGACTGTATCGAAGCGCGTGCTCGACATTTGCCTTGCCGCGCTGCTGCTCGTCCTGCTGTCGCCGCTGATCCTTGGTATCTGCCTCGCGCTTCTGTTGCGCGAGGGTCGGCCGGTGTTCTACCTTTCTGAACGCATGCGCAGCCCGGACCGGGGCTTCCGCCTTTGGAAATTCCGCACCATGCGCCCGGACGCGGGCGACCGCGGCGTCTCGGGCGGGGACAAAGCCGACAGGATCTCGGAAACGGGAAAATTTCTCAGACGTCACCGGCTCGACGAGTTGCCGCAACTTTGGAACATCCTGCGTGGTGACATCAGCTTTGTCGGCCCGCGCCCGCCGCTGCGCCGCTACACCGAGATGTTCCCCGAGCTCTATGCCGAGGTGCTGCGTGCGCGGCCGGGGGTGACGGGTCTGGCCACGCTGGCCTTTCACCGCACCGAGGAGCGCCTGCTGGCGCCTTGCCGCGATGCCGACGAGACCGAGGGGGTCTATTGCCGCCGCTGCGTGCCGCGCAAGGCCCGGCTCGACCTGATCTACGCGCGCCGACGGAGCCTGTGCTACGATCTGCGCCTGATGGCGGCGACCGTGGTCAGGCGCGTCGGTCTGCATTGATCAGCGCCGCAACTGTTGCAGGGTGACGTAGCCGGTGGTTTCGCCCAGCCATTGCCGCGCGCCGACGATCTCGCCCCCGGCATCGACGATGTAGACATCGGCGAAGTCCGGCTCCGTCTCGCTGCTGCAGGCGGCACGGACGGCCATGCCCGAGACACCCGGAATGACCTCGACCTGCTGCTGCGGGGTCACGCTGCAGCTGTAGGTCAGCACCTCGGTGACATCCTCCGGCGTCAGGAAGCGCTGGACGTAGCGCGCCTGTCCGGCGCTGCGGGCGCGGACGAGGCGCAGAAGCGCATCTTCCTCGACCGACATCAGGTCGCCGCCGAGACCGCGCGTCGCGGTGATCATGCCGTGGCGCAGGACGATGGCCTGGCGGCTGGCGGTGCCATAGGTCCGGTGCTCGCCGTTGCGCTCGATCTCAAGCGCCACGGCTTCGGACTTGCGGTCTTCGATGCGCAGGCGGAGCACCGGCAGGTCCGTGGCGGCGAGCGTCGCGGCGATCTCCTGATCGGAAATCGGCTTGTTGTCCTCGTCGCTCGTGCCGAACAGCGCGCTGTAGGCGCTTTCGAGCAGCGGGTCGCGCCGGTCGTCGTTGCCGCAGCCGGCGAGCGCGGCGATCAGCCCGCCCAGAAGCGCGGCGCGGCAGGTGGTCTTCAGGGTCATCGCCAGAACCTTCCCCAGGAGGCGGCCACGTCGGGCTCGTGATTTTCGCGGATGCGCTCGTAGAGCCGGTCGTCGATGGACAGCTTGGCGCCGCCGTCGCGCTGCACCGAGCGGATGGTGAGCGTGCTGTCGTTGCGCGAGGGCTGTCCGGTGCCGATCGCGACCGGGATGGTGAAGATCAGCCCCTTGTCAAAGGAGCCCTCGCCGAAGTCCTTGGCCGAGACATCGGTCTTCGTGGCGAAGGCGCCGATCCGCCAGCCGTTGGCGAACTCACGGGTGACTGTTACCGTCGCGCCGGCATCGCCGGCGATGTAGCGGCCGACATCGAGCTGCGCGTTGTAGCCATTGCCGAAGTCGTAATAGGCCGAAACGTGGCCGTTCACATGCGGGAAGCTGCGGGTGATGCCGGTGACCGGGTCGGTGGTCTCGTTGCCCTGCAGTCCGAAGAGCATGTCGAAGTCGCGGCGCTCGACGTAATTGAGCTCGGCGCCGAGGGCGAAACGGCTGGTGGCCGGTTTCCACAAAAGCTCGGCAGAGGCGCCGGCGTACATTGGCTCGAGATAGCCCAGCGTCAGGCGGCTGTAGAGCTGCGCCGCGGGCTTGCCATAGAACCCCAGCGTCAGGCGCGGGATGCGCGGGTCGGCCTGACGGGCGTATTCGGCGTAATCCGTCCGCACGCGCGGCAGCTTGGATTCCGACTCGCGGGTCACCTCGTCGAGATTGCCGACGATCGTCTTGTTGAGCGAGCCGTTCAGGACGATGTTCGGAGTGAACTCGATGGTGCCACGCAGCGAAGCGCCGAGATCGAGCCGCAGAGGCCCGTCCGGATCGAAGGTCGAATACCCGTAATAGGGCGCCAGCGACCACAGGAACTTGGGGTAGCTTTCCAGTTCCTGCGCCGGTGTGTCAGCGGGCGCTTCGCCGAAGCGGGCGCGCACCAGCATCTCGGTCGCGGCCTCGTTCTCGAGGGCTTCGAGATCCGAACGGCGCAGGGTGATCGCAGAGGCCGGGGCCCCGTTTTCCGAGGGGATGATCACGAATTCCTCGACAGATCCGGGCATGATCCGGCTCATCGAGCGTGCGGCGCGGCCCACGGCCTGCGAGGTCGCGCCATAGGTCTCGTTGCGCAGCCGCAGTGTGGCGCGATGCGGCTCCAGCCGGAAGCCCTCGAGCTCCAGTTTTTCGCGCTTCAAGCTGCGCGCGAGTCGGGTCTGCGTCGAGGCCTCGGTCGCAGCGAGGTCGGTGGCCCAGCCAAGATCGCGCGCCTCGGCGCCGGTGCGCGGCTTGATCGGAAGCGGCGCGCTCTCGATACCGCCGGGAATGCCAAGCGTCTTGGGGTTCATCGTATAGGTGTACTGGGCACCGATCGTGCTGCCGTAGGCATAGTAGAGCGAGAGCTGGCTGCCGCCCTTGAAGCGGTAGTCCATGCCAATGTTGATCGGTGAATTGTGATCGAAGGTCGAGTTTTCGCGCTCGAGATCGTATTGGTCCGAGGAATACTCGAGCTTGAACGTCAGCCGGTCGTCCGGCGACCAGGCGACGCCGCCAAAGGGGGCGATATCGCCGCGGAACCAGCGGTCGGTGGTGGGCTGGCCGCCTTCGTCGAGGACCTCTTCGGAGCGGGTGCCGAAGCCGCCGAACCCGTTGTAGCTGGCCAGACGGCCCCAGCCGAGGCCGCCGGTGATCTGCAGCCCGGGGGTGATCGTCTTGGTGGCGACGATGTACTCACCGCTGTAGATGCCGGTGCCGATGAAATCCTGCAGACCCACGACCACCGAGGGGCGCCAGTCGCCTTCGGTCAGCAGCTGGAAGCGCAGATCGAAGCTGCGGTCGTAATAGACCCCGTCCACCGAGGCGCGGTGATCGAAGCTGCCGATGCCGGTATAGCGGAAGGTGCCCACGAGCCGCGGTGCGATCTGGAAGCTGACGGAGCCGCGGTTGGCGGTGCCCATGCGACCGAAGGTCAGCCCCAGCGTCGCATCGGGCGACATGTTGGCGTCGGGCATGTCCACGAGCCCGGGCAAGCCATAGAGATTGTAACTCGGCACAGTTTCCGGATGGGCAGCCCCCGCCAGCGCCGTCGCCCCGGCCAGAAGTGCCGCGATACCTGCCCGTCGTGCCATCACGTCCTCGTTTCGCTTTCGTGTTTTCCCCAGAGCTAGAGCCAAACCACGGCCCTGTCCATGGATCACCTGCCGCAGGGTTGCTGCTGTGGGTTCTGCGGCACGGTTGCAGCGCGGATCCGCTTGGAGGGCGCCGTGGTGGTCGGGACCGGGGCGGATTTTCGGAAGATTTCTAAATTTTAAGACAGGGGTAACAGCGGGCGGGCTATTCCCGGTGCGGGGTGTTTGGAAGGGGATGGATATGGCCGCCGACAGCAATGTCGCGCCAGTCATCATCAAGCGGAAGAAGAAGGGCGGCGGCCATGCTCATCATGGCGGCGCCTGGAAGGTCGCCTACGCGGATTTCGTGACGGCGATGATGGCCTTCTTCATGCTCATGTGGCTGCTCAATGCGACGACCGAGAAACAGCGCAAGGGACTTGCGGATTACTTCAACCCGACCATTGCCGTGGCCCGGATTTCGGGCGGCGGGGATGGGCTGATGGGCGGCGAGAGCACCTTTTCCGAGAACGTGCTGCCGCGCATGGGCACCGGCTCGACCGCGCTCGAGGCGACCGAGAAGGACGCGGCGCGGGGCAGCGAGACCATGGGCGAGTCCGACCCCGAGGCGGCCGAGACGGCGGAGCTCGAGGAACTGCGCGACCGGCTCACCGCGCGCCATGGCGAGAGCATGGTGGATGACGGGCTGATGCGCCACGTGGTGACTCGGGTCACCGACGAGGGGCTGGTGGTGGAACTGTTCGAAACCCCCGACGCGCGGCTCTTTGCTCAGGACGGCAGCCCGACCTTCCTACTGCGGCGGCTGGCACAGATCATCGCCGGGGCGAGCCGGACGGTGCGCAACCCTCTGGCCGTCGAGGGCCACGTGCCCGCGGCGCCGATCGTGCTGGCGCGGGACCGCTCGTGGGACATCTCGGGCGAGCGGGCGTCCTGGATGCGCAGGCTGTTGCAGGAAGAGGGCGTGCCCAAGGCGCGCATCGCTCGCAGCACCGCCCATGCGGACCGCGAACCCTCACGCGGGAACCCGATGGACACGCGGAATGGCCGGGTCGAGGTGATCTTCCTGCGCAAGTAATCCCGAGCGCCTCGCCTCAGCAGCGGAAATGGTCGGGATTTTACCTGTTAGCCCGCCGTTAAGTCGCCGTCCGTAGGCTCAGGGGACGGGAACAGGTGACAGCAGAAAGGCGCGCCCATGACTATCTCTTCGTCTCTGAACGCCGGTGTCTCGGGGCTGACCGCGAATGCCAGCAGGCTCGCGGCGATCTCCGACAATATCGCCAATTCCTCGACCTACGGCTATCGCCGGGCCGAGACGGAGTTCAACGCGCTGGTGATGACCGATGGCGGGCGCTCCTACACGGCGGGGGGTGTCATGTCCTCGAACATGCGGGTGATCGACCAGAAGGGATCTCTGGTGACCACCGGCAACGCCACCGATCTTGCCGTGCGGGGCAGAGGGATGCTGCCCGTCGTCGGCGGCCCGCAATACCAGGCCAATCCGACCGAGCCCGAGCTTCTGCTCACGTCCACCGGCTCCTTCCGCATCAACGAGGAAGGGTATCTTGCCAATGAACTCGGCTATTTCCTCATGGGCTGGCCGGCGGACATCGACGGCACCATCCCGAACTTCCCGCGCGATACGGTCGACGGGCTCGAGCCGGTGCGGTTCAGCCTCAACCTGCAGGGCGACCCGACCACCGCGGTGGAGATGAGCCTGAATCTGCCCGCCACCGCCACGATGTCGGATTCCGACGGATCCTCCGAGACGCTGTCGGTGGAATATTTCGACAATCTCGGCGTGTCGCAGAACATCGCGATGACCTTCACGCCGACGGTCCCGGCGACCGGCATGTCGAACGAATGGACCATCGTGATGACCGATTCCGCCTCCGCCGGCGCCGTGATAGGCGAATATGTGGTCACCTTCGACGACACCCGCGCGGCAGGCGGCAAGATCAGCACGGTCACTACCGTCTCCGGCGGTGCCTACAATGCCACCACGGGCAAGATGACGGTGACCGTGGCCGGCGGGCCGATCGAGGTCGACATCGGCGCGGTCGGCGACAGCATCGGCCTCTCGCAGCTGTCCAACAGCTTTGCGCCGATCTCCATCGCCAAGGATGGCTCCCCGGTGGGCAACATGGTCTCGGTCGAGGTGGATGAGAACGGTTTCGTCAACGCGCTCTATGACAGCGGGGTCAGCAAGACGCTCTACCAGATTCCGCTCGCCGACCTGCCGAACCCGAACGGCATGATCCCGATGGACAACCAGACCTTCAAGCCCTCGCCGGAAAGCGGCTCTTACTTCCTCTGGGACGCGGGGGACGGGCCGACCGGCGACATCAAGTCATACGCGCGCGAGGAGTCCACCACCGACGTGGCGCATGAGCTGACCGACATGATCCAGACGCAGCGGGCCTATTCCTCGAACGCCAAGGTGATCCAGACGGTCGACGAGATGTTGCAGGAGACAACGAATATCAAGCGCTGAGCCGCTTCGCCCGCACGCCTGACGTAAGCGCACGCGCCCGCCGCAGGCAGATCTTCAGCCCGACCGCCCTCCAGAGGAGCCGCCCAAATGTCCCTGAACGGAGCTCTTTCCAACGCGACCAGCGGCCTGACCGCGAACAGCCGGGCCGCCACGGTGATCGCCTCGAACATCGCCAATGCGTCCACCGAAAGCTATGGCCGGCGCGAACTCGAGACGGCGTCCCGCGCCAGCGGCAGCCATGGCGGCGTGCAGGTGCTCGGGGTGCTACGCCAGGTCGATGCGGCGGTGCTCTCGGACCGTCGCCTGTCCGACGCGGGCAGCGGGTACGCCGGCGAGATGGAGGCCTTCGCCAGCCGCATCGCCGGGCTGGTTGGAGAGAGCGGCGCGCTGGGCTCACTCACGGGGCGCCTCGCGGCCTTCGAAACGGCGCTGGTCTCCGCCTCCGCCGACTCGGCCTCGACGCAGCGGCTGCAGACCCTGGCGAGGGCCGGACTGGATTTCACCGACATGCTGAACGCGCTCGGCAGCGACCTGCAGCAGAGCCGGGTGGCGGCCGATGCTGGGATCGCTCGGCGGGTGGACCAGCTGAACACTGGTCTCGCCCGTGTGCGCGCGCTGAACGAGGCGATCGCGGCAGACGTCCTCCGCAAGGGCGACGCCGCCTCGCTGAAGGATGAGCGACAGCGGGTGATTGATGCGCTTGCCGAAATCGTGCCGCTGCGCGTCGTCGACCGGCCGCTCGGGGCGCAGGCGATCTACGCCGCCTCGGGCACCGTGCTGCTCGACCCGACAATCAACAGCGCCCCGGCGGAGATCGGCTTCACCGCCACCGGGGCGATCGACGCGGCGATGACCCTCGCGGGGGGCGCGCTCTCGGGGCTGACCATCAACGGTGTCGCCATTTCCAGCAGCAACGCCGGACCACTTGGTGGCGGCAGCCTCGGCGCCCAGTTTCAGATCCGCGATCTGCTGGCGCCCGAACTGCAGGCTGTGCTCGACGGGCTGTCGCGGGACCTCATCGACCGCTTCGCCCCTGGCGGGCCGGATGGCACGCTTGCCCCCGGCGATCCCGGGCTTTTCACCGATGCGGGGGCGGTCTTTGATCCGCTCGACGAAGTCGGTCTGGCCGGGCGGATCACGCTCAACGCGCTCGTCGATCCGGAGGGCAGCGGTACCTGGCGCCTGCGCGACGGTGTGGGCGCGGCCACTCAAGGGCCGGTCGGCGATGCGACGCTGCTGACCGGTTACATGACCGCGCTGGAAACCCTGACTCTGCCCGCCTCGGCGAGCCTCGGCAGCGGCAGCAAGGGCTTCGCCCAGCATGTTGCCGAATTTCACTCGGCGCTTTCGCTGACCCGCATCCGGGCCGAGGACGAGCTGAGCTTCACCACGGCGCGCACCACGGCGCTGCGTGAAATCGAGCTCTCCAAGGGGGTCGACAGCGACGCCGAACTCCAAGCGCTGATCCGGGTCGAGCAGAGCTACGCCGCCAATGCCCGCGTGATCAGCGTGGTCGATGAGTTGATGCAGCGGCTGCTGGCGATCTGAGGAGGAACAGCCATGGACACGGTCGGAGATTTGGCGCGCAGCCTCGTGCTTGGCACGCATCACACGCGGCTCAACCGCGCCCTCGACCAGCTCGGCGTCGAGATCGCGACAGGCTTCCTGAGCGATCCGGCGCGGCACCTGCAGGGCGACGTCACCGGGCTGGTCGCGCTCGACCGCGACCTCTCGCGGCTCGAGGCCTTCCGCGTCAGCACGACCGAAGCCGCGGCGCGTTCGGCCACGATGCAGACCACGCTCGAGGAACTGCAGGGCCGGGCCGAGTTGCTGTCGCAGGTGCTGCTCTCGGCCGAGCTGACCCCGACCCAGGAAATGCGAGAGACCTTCTCGGAAGAGGCGCGCAATGCCATGGGGCAGCTGCTCGCCGGGCTCAACCGCACGATCGGCGGTCGTTTTCTCTTTTCCGGCACGGCCAATGACACGCCCGCCGTCGAAGGGACGGCGGATATGCTCGACGACCTGCGGCTCGCCCTCTCCGGGCAGTCCACTGCGGCGGATATCGGCGCCGCGCTCGACACATGGTTCGACAGCGCCGGCGGCGGCTTCGAGACCACCGGCTATCTCGGGGCGACGCAGGACGCGAGCCCGATCCGCATCGGCAGCGGCGAGTCGGTTTCTCTGGACATCCGCGGCGATAATCCCGTTTTCCGTGCCTTGCTGAAATCCGTCGCCAAGGCGGCGCTGGCGACCGATGACACGCTGGCGCTCGCCCCCGAGGTGCAGACCGAGCTGCTATCGCAGGCCGGCCGCGAATTGCTTGGTCATCAACAGGGCATCGTGGAGCTGCGCGCCGGGCTCGGCGCCAAGGAGGCCCGCATCGCGGAGATCACCACGCGCAACGCCGCCGAGCGTTCGGCCCTGAGCATGATGCGCGTGGATCTGGTCGGCACCGACAATTTCGAGGCGGCAACCCGCTACGAGACCATCCGCGCGCAGCTCGAAAGCCTCTACGCGATCACCGCGCGCTCGTCGCAGCTCTCCTTGGTGGACTTCCTGTGATGATCCGCGCGTGGGCTCTTCTGTTTCTTGCCGGAATCCTCGGCGCGGGTTTGCTCGGCAGTGCGGGACCATGTGCCGCGCAGGCGGTGCGCATCAAGGACCTGGTCGAGCTCGACGGCGTGCGGTCCAACGATCTGGTGGGCTACGGGCTGGTGGTCGGTCTCAACGCCACCGGCGACGGGCTGCGCAACGCGCCCTTTACCGAGGAAATCATGCAGAACATCCTCGAGCGGCTGGGCGTCAACGTCACCGGAGAGCAGTTCCGGCCGCGCAACGTCGCTGCGGTCTTCGTCACCGGGCGCTTGCCGCCCTTCGGCCGCGCCGGGAGCCAGATCGACGTGACGGTTTCGGCCATCGGTGACGCCAGCAGCCTGCTGGGCGGCACGCTGATCATGACGCCGCTCAACGCGGCAGATGGGCAGATCTACGCGGTGGCGCAGGGCACCGTGATCGCTGGCGGTGCCGAGGCGCAGGGCAATGCTGCGCGGGTGATTCAGGGTGTGCCAACCTCGGGGGTGATCCCTGCCGGCGCCCGGATCGAACGCGAGGTCGATTTCGATTTCACCCAGCTCGCAACCTTGAGACTGGCCTTGCGGGAGCCGGATTTCACCACTGCCGGTCGCATCGAGCGGGTGATCAATACCGCGGTCGGGGCCGCGGCGGCGCGCATGCTGGATGCGGGCACGGTCTCGGTCGATCTGCGCCGCACCGGCGCCGGGTCTCCGGCGCGGGCGGTGGTGGCGATCGAGAACCTGCCGGTGGAGCCGCAGCGCCGCGCTCGGGTGGTTGTCGACCAGCGTTCGGGCACGATCGTCATGGGCGAGGATGTGCGCATTTCGCGTGTCGCGGTCTCGCAGGGCAATCTCACCTTGCGCATCGACGAGGCGCCCCTGGTGGTGCAGCCCAACCCGTTCGCCGAGGGGCAGACGATCGTGGTGCCCCGCAGCAACGCCAATATCGTCGAGGAACCGGGCATCGGCCTTGCCGAGGTGCCGGGAGGGACCTCGCTGTCGGAGGTGATCGCCGGGCTCAATGCGCTGGGGGTTTCGCCGCGCGACATGATCGACATCCTCAAGAGCATCAAGGCGGCGGGCGCGCTCCATGCTGAATTCGTCGTCATGTGAGCCGGGCAGGGGCGATGCCCCGTGCCGCGGGTTGCGAGAAAACCAGGGGTGAAGGAGTCACCGGATGCTCGGCATCATCGGCATAGTTGTCATTTTCGGCATGGTCTTTGGCGGCTACCTGGCAGCGGGTGGGAAGATGTCGATCATCATCAAGTCGCTGCCGTTCGAGATGATGATGATCGGCGGTGCCGCGGCGGGCGCCTTCCTGCTCGGAAACGACGGCAGCGTCGTGAAGCACACCCTCGCGGATATCGGCAAGGTGTTCAAAGGTGTGAAGTGGAAGCCCAATGACTACAAGGAGTTGCTCTGCCTGCTCTTCGAGTTGATCAAGCTCGCCCGGCAGAGCCCCGTGGCGATCGAGGAACACGTTGAATCGCCGGGCGAATCGGCAATATTTTCCAAGTACCCGAAGATCCAGAGCGACAAGGTTGCCATCGAGCTGATCTGCGACACGATGCGCTCGATGTCGATGAATTACGACGACCCGCACCAGGTCGAGGAGGTGCTCGACAAGCGGATCGAGGCGCTGGAAGAGCATCGCATGCATTCCAGCCACGCGCTGCAGAGCATGGCGGATGCTCTGCCAGCGCTGGGAATCGTAGCGGCGGTGCTCGGGGTGATCAAGACTATGGCCTCGATCGACCAGCCGCCAGAGGTTCTGGGCAAGCTGATCGGTGGCGCGCTGGTCGGCACGTTTCTCGGGGTCTTTCTTGCCTATGGCTTCATGGGCCCCTTCGCCAACAAGGTGAAGGCCGTGGTCGGAGAGGACCTGCATTTCTACAAGCTGATCCGCGAGGTGCTGGTGGCCAACCTGCACAACCACGCGACCAATATCTGCATCGAGGTCGGTCGGCAGAACACGCCGGCGCATTTCCGGCCGAGCTTCGTCGATCTCGAGGAGGCGCTGAAATCGGTCAAGCAGGAGGCAGCATGAACACCGGGTGGCAGGAGATCAGGCGCCGCGCCCGGCTTCCGGTCCTGTTGCTGGTCCTTCTGCTGGAGCTGCGGCCGGACCCCACCGCGGCGCAGCAGGTCGTGCTGCGCAGTGGGGAGCATGACGGTTTCACCCGGCTGGTTCTCGACCTTCCCGAAGGCCTTGGCTGGCAGGGAGTCCCGGGTCGGGACGGCGCCAGCTACCTGGTCGAGCTGGCGAGAGGCGGCTTCGACATCCGTCTCGACGACGTTTTTCGGCGCATCGGCCGCGACCGGGTTGCTGCGGTCTCGGCGCTGCCCGGCGGAACGGGGGTCGAACTGGCGCTGGCCTGCGATTGCGTGGTGGAGAGCTCGCTCCACGACGGGCACTTGGCCGTGCTCGACGTGCGGCCGCGCCGGGCAAATGAGCCCAGACCCGCGCCGCCCCCTGCAACCGCGCAGGCGAACGGGGCGGCGCGGGTGGAAGACGGGACCGTGGTCGAGACACCGGGGGCGCAGCCAGGGCTGGACCTCGGTCTGCTTCCCGGCCTGTCCGACGCCACGGGGGCGCGGCGGTTGCTGCCGACCTTCGATCCGGGACCGCGGCTGGTCGACGAGGCGCGGACCCCCGCGGCGGATCGCGAGATCGCCCGGAGTTTCGGCCAGTCCCTCGCCGAGGAACTCGCCCGCAGCGCCACGCAGGGTCTGCTTGACGCCGATGGGCCGCTGCAGGAACCGACGGAACAGGCCTCCCCGCCGGAGGATGGCTCCGGTGCCGAGGCAGATCGCGCGGCGCAGGCCCGGGATCCGATCAGCGCCGAGATCCTGGCAGGTTCGGCGGCGCGCGGGTTCGGCGGCACCTCGGTGTTGCGCCTGGGCGGGCAGCGGGCCTGTGTCGAAGATCGGCGCCTCGACCTTCCCGGCTGGTTCGGCGAGGAGGGCGAAGCCGGCGCCGTTGCGCGGCTCGGGGCGCTGCGCAGCCGGCTGCTGGGAGAGTTCGACCGCATCGACACGCAAGTGCAGCGCGACCTTGCGCGGCTCTACATCTCTCTCGGGTTCGGTGCCGAGGCGCGGACGCTCTTGCGGCTCGAGAATGACATTCCCGACCCGGTGCTGATGACTCTGGCGACGCTGACCGAGGGCGGCGCCGATCCGGCGGGGGTGTTTGCCGGGCAGAGCGAGTGCCCCGGTCGCGCCGCGCTCTGGGCGGTGCTTGGCGCGCGCGGCTTGCCGGACACGGCGCAGATCGCAGTGCCGACGATCATGGCGACCTTCGAGGAGCTGCCTCTCGGGCTGCGCCGTATCCTCGGCCCGCGGCTGTCCGAGCGCCTTGCCGAGGAGGGCGAGTTCGACGCCGCACGCAACGTCCTGTCGCGGCTTGCGCGGGCGTTGGGGCGAGTGACCGAGGAAATGCAGCTCGCCGCGGCGCGGATCGCCCGGGCCACGGGTGCCACGGCAGAGGCGGAAACGCTGCTCTCCGAACTGATTGCCGCGCCGGGCGAGCTGGGGGTCGCCGCGGCGGTCGAAAGCATCGACCTCGCCACCGCCGAGGGCCACCAGGTACCGCCGGAAATGGTCGAGCTGACCGGCGCCTACAGCACCGAGCGACGCACGACCGACTCGCGCGATGCGATCTGGCTGGCGCATGTGCGGGCGGCTTGGGCCAACGCCGAATTCGACCGGGCCTTCGCCGAGATTTCCGGCCCCGCCGAAGTTGCCGCCGAGACGCGCCTGCGCGCCCGGACAGAGGCCCTGGAGGCGCTCACCGCCTCGGGCCCGGACGCGAAATTCCTGCGGCACGCGCTCGAACCTCTCAACCTCGCCCTCGCGACGGTGGACCCCGGTCTCGCGCTGCAGGTCGCGGACCGGCTCCTGGCGCTGGGCTTGCCCGAGGCTGCCGGGCGCTGGCTTGCGGGGCCCGCGCCGCCAGGGCGGGCACATGACTGGCGGCTTCTGGAGGCGCGTCTGGCGCTTGCGAGCCAGCGGCCCGAGGCCGCGGAAATCGCGCTGGTCGGGCTGCAGGGCGATGACGTGCTCCGGCTGCGTGCCGAGGCCCGCGAGGGCATGGGGGACTTCGAGTTTGCCCAAACCGCCTACGAGCAGCTCGGCGATGCGCAGAACGCGGCGCGCCTCGCCTGGCTCGCTGGAGATCTCGAAGCGACGGCGCGCGGCGAGGACCCGGTGCTGGCCGAAGCCGCGGCGCTGGCACGCGCGGCACCGCCGGAGGCAGGCATGCCCTCTCTGGAGCAGGGGCAGGCGCTGGCCGAGAGCGGCAAGAGCACGATCGAGACGATCCGCGCCTTGCTCGCCGAAAGCGCGGTTCCAGCGCTCTGACCGGGTGATCCTGGTCGGCGCAGCTTGGCCGGAAAGGAAATCGAAAGCGAATCTGCCTAGACCGACAGGATGATCTGCAGGATGCGGAATGAGAGACTTGAGACCCGGACCTCCTAGATCGCGCACCCCGAACCGCTGTGGCTGCCGGCGGCAGGACGCTGGGCATGCGGGCCTCCGCGACGCCGCGGGTGGCGCGCTGCTCGCGGTGGTCCTTTTGTTCTTGGGTCTGGCGGCGCCCGCGCGGGCAAGCGCGGCGGCAGAAGATAGGCTGCGCTGCGATCGCGCCGCCGTTCTGGCGGCAGAGCGGCTCGGGGTTCCCGTCCCGATCCTGCGCGCTGTCACCCGGGTCGAGACCGGGCGCCGCCGCGACGGCGCGCTGCAGCCCTGGCCCTGGACGGTGAACCTCGGCGGTGACGGCTTCTGGTTCGACAGCGCCGCAGAGGCGCGGGCCTTTGCTGCCGGGCAGCTGGCGCGCGGCCGTCGCAACATGGACATTGGCTGCTTCCAGGTGAACGTCCGGTGGCACGGGAAGGCTTTCGACTCCACCGACGAGATGTTCGATCCCGAGGCGAACGCGCTCTATGCCGCAGGGTTTCTCAAGCGGCTGCATGGCGAGGAGGGGGATTGGGACAGGGCGGTGGCCGCCTATCACAGCCGCACGCCGGAATATGCGCGCCGCTACATCGCGCGCTATCGCAGCGTGCGCGAGTCGCTCGCCGGAGCGCCGCCTCCTGAGGCCGCCCGCGACAACGGCTTTCCGCTGCTGGTGGGGCAGGGCGCGCGCTTGCCTGGCTCGCTGACGCCCCTGGGAGGCGCGGCGCGCCCCTTCCTCGACCTGCGCCAGGGTCGGCGCGATCCGGCGGGGGGCTGAGTCATGGCCGAGATGACCGCCGCCGCCACCCCCGGCCTTTTCCGACCGACGGTGCTGCTCGCCGTGGCGCTGATGGCGATCATCGTGATGATGATCCTGCCGATGCCCTCGCTGGTGCTCGACCTTGGCCTCGCGGTCTCCTTCGGCCTGGCGATCCTGATCTTTACCGTCACGCTCTTCATCGAGCGGCCGCTGGATTTTTCCTCTTTCCCGACGATCCTGCTCGGCGCGCTCATGCTGCGGCTCTCGCTCAACGTCAGCTCGACCAAGTTGATCATAGGGCAGGGGCACACGGGCACCGGCGCCGCCGGTGACGTGATCGAGGGATTTGCAAATTTCGTCATGGGCGGCAGCGTCTTTCTTGGGCTAGTGGTCTTCGGCGTGCTGATGATCGTGAACTTCGCGGTGATCACCAAGGGCGCCGCGCGCATGGCCGAGGTGGGCGCGCGCTTCGCGCTCGACGGCATGCCGGGCAAGCAGCTGGCGATCGACAGCGACATGTCCGCCGGCGCCATAGACCATGCCGAGGCCAAGCTTCGCCGCGAGCGCGAGCAGCAGGAGACGACCTTCTTCGGCTCGCTCGACGGCGCCTCGAAATTCGTCAAGGGCGACGCTGTGGCGGGGCTGCTCATCACCCTGCTGAACCTCGTGATGGGCATGATCATGGGGATTTTCGGCCATGGAATGGCGCTGGGAAACGCCTTCGAGACCTACGCGATCCTGACGGTCGGTGATGGGCTGGTCTCGCAGATACCGGCAGTGATCATCTCCATTGCCTCGGGGCTCCTGCTCGCCCGCGGTGGCGCCACCGGCGCGACCGATGTCGCCGTGGTCGGGCAACTGGCGCGGCATCCGGCAGCGTTGGGGACGGTGGGCCTGCTCATGGCGCTCTTCGCGCTGGTGCCCGGTTTGCCGTTCGTGCCCTTCATGTTGGGCGCGGCGATCCTTGGCACGCTTACGTTGCGGATGCGGCGGCGCCTGTCCCTTGCGGATACGGCGGCACTGCGCGAGGCGCAGCCCGACATTCCGCGCGAGCGGCCGATCGGGGATCTGCTCGACCTCGATGAGATCCATCTCGAATTCGCTCCCGACCTGGTGGACATGGTGCTCGATCCGGGCACCGGGCTCGACATCCGCATCGCCAACATGCGTCGGCACGTGGCGGCGAGCTACGGGCTGATCTTGCCCGAGATCCGGCTCACCGACGCGCCGGCGCTGGCAACCGGCGTCTACGTGATCCTCGTGCATGGGGTTGAGGTGGCGCGGGGCGAGCTCAATCCCGACCTGGTACTGGCGCTGGTGCCCGACGAGCCCCGCGCCCTGCCCGACGGTCGCGATGTGACCGAGCCGGTCTACGGCGCCCCCGCGCGCTGGATCCGCCCCGAGGATCAGGACCGTGCGGCGCTCACCGGGGTCACCATCGTCACCCCGGCCGAGGTTCTGGCGACCCATCTTCTCGAGGTCATCAAGCGCAATTTCGGCCGGCTCCTGACCCTCAAGGCGCTGCGCCGTCTGCTCGACGAGATGGTCTCGCTCTCCGATCCCGCGCGGGCCGAGGCGAACCGGCGGCTGCTCGACGAGCTGATCCCCGACAAGGTGCAGATCGACACGCTGCACGTGGTGCTGCGGCTGCTGCTCGAGGAGCAGGTGAGCATCCGCAACCTGCCGCTGATCCTCGAGGCGGTGGCCGAGATGCGCGGCCAGCAGAGCGCTCCCGAGGCGATCTGCGAGCACGTTCGCCAGCGGCTCGGTTTCCAGCTGGTCGCGGCGATGCGGCGCGACGACGGTACCATCCCACTGATCCAGCTTGCTGCCGAATGGGAGGATACATTCGCCAGCCACCAGGTCGATGGCGGGCGCGGCGTGCTCGACGTGGCGCTGCCGCCCGACACCTTCGAGGCGCTCACCCGCGGCATCGCCGAGGAGGTCGGCAACGCCGGTAGTCGCGGCATCTACCCGGCGCTGGTGACCTCCTCGCGGCGCCGCAGGTTCCTGCGCACGATCATGGCAGCCAAGGGGCTGTCGACACCGGTTCTCTCCTTCGAGGAAATCGGCCTCGAGGCGCGCCCGGCCCTGGTCGGGCTGGTTGCCGCATGACCGGGCTCGTCCCGCTGGCAGAGATGGGCACGCAGGGGCTCTGGCTCGGCCTGCTGGTCCTGCTGCGCGTCGGCGCTGCGCTCTTCGCGCTGCCAGGCCTGGGCGAGAGCTGGGTGCCGGCGCGGCTGCGGCTCGTGCTGGCCCTGCTGCTGAGCGCCGCGATCCTGCCGGCGGTCACCGCCACGCTGCCCACCGGCTCGCCTACCTTGGCGCTGCTGCTGCGCGCCCTGGCGACCGAGACTGTCGCCGGTCTCTTCCTCGGGGTGATGCTGCGGCTCTTCGTCTTTGCGCTGCAGACCGCCGGCACCATTGCCGCGCAGGCGACATCGCTCTCGCAACTGCTTGGGACTGCCGCGGCGGATCCGATGCCGGCCCTGGGGCATGTGCTCAGCGTTGCCGCGCTGGCGCTGCTCATGGCGACCGGCTTTCACGTCAAGGCCGCCGGCTACCTGATCCTCTCTTACGACATCTTGCCGCCGCTGGCGCTGCCTGACCCGGCGATTCTGGCGCAAGTCAGTCGCGCCGAGGTCAGCCGCGCCTTCGCGCTGGCCTTCTCGCTTGCCGCGCCATTCGTGATCCTCTCGGCTCTCTACAACCTGACGCTCGGCTTCATCAACAAGGCGATGCCTCAGCTCATGGTCGCCTTCGTCGGTGCGCCGGTGATCACCTTCGGAGCGGTTGCGCTGATGGCGCTGGTGGCGCCCACGCTGCTGGCGGTCTGGCTGGCGCAGGTCGACCACTTCCTGTCGGCCCCCTTTCGGTAGCGCGCGATGGCGGCAGAGGAAGGCGCGGACCGCAGCCATGACGCCTCGCCGCGCAAGCTGGCCGAGGCGCGGCGCAAGGGCGACCTTGCGCGCGCGCCGGATCTGCTCACGGCGGCGGGCTACCTCGGGCTGCTGATTGTCGCCATGGCGCTGGGGCCGGAGACGCTGAGAGCGCTCGGCACGGTGCTGCTCGCGCCGATCGACCAGCCCGAGCGGCTGGTGCCGCTGATCTTCGAGGCGCCGGCCACAGGCGCCGCGGGGGGGCTCATGCGCGAGGTGCTGCGGGCGGTCTGGCCCTGGTTCGCGGTTCCGGCGCTGACGGTGCTGCTGGCGCTCTTGGCGACCCGCGCGCTGGTCTTCACCCCGTCGAAGCTGATGCCCAAGCTCGAGCGCCTCTCGCCGCTGGAGAATGCGCGCAACAAGTATGGTCGGCGGGGACTGTTCGAGTTCTTCAAGAGCTTCGGCAAGCTCTGCCTCTATTCCGCGGTGCTCGGTTTCTTCCTGTCCTCGCGTCTCGAGCAGATTGCCGCCAGCGTCGCCCTCCCCGCCGGAGAGGCGGCCGGGCGACTCGCCGAACTCATGCGCGCGCTCCTGGGTCTCGCGGTGCTCGTCGCGGCCGCGCTCGGGGTCATCGACCAGCTCTGGCAGCGCGCCGAGCATCTGCGCCGTCTTCGCATGTCGCAAAAAGAGCTTCGCGACGAGCAGAAGGAGGCGGAGGGCGATCCCATGTTCAAGCAGCACCGCCGTGCCCGGGCGCAGGAGATCGCACTCAGCCGGATGATCGCAGAGGTGCCGCGTGCCGACGTGGTGATCACCAACCCCACCCATGTTGCAGTGGCGCTGCGCTGGGAGCGCACGCCGGGTTCCGCGCCGGCCTGCGTCGCCAAGGGCCAGGGCGAGATCGCCCGGCGGATTCGCGAGATCGCAGCCGAACATGGGGTCCCGCTGCACGCAGATCCGGCGACGGCCCGGGCGCTCTTTGCCACCACCGAGGTCGGCTCGCAGATCGCGCCGGAGTTCTACCGGCCGGTCGCCGCCGCCATTCGCTTTTCCGAGGAGATGCGCGCCCGTGCCCGCCGGGGCTGGAGGCGCGGCGGATGAGCGGCCCGGACTCCGAGTTGCTGCGCGTCTCGGCGCTGCTGCGCGATCGGGCGCTCGCGGCGTATCGACGCGATCTCGAGGCAGAGGCGAGGTTGCGGGCCGAGCGGGACAGGATCGACGCGCTGCGACGGGCTGCCCCTGTCGGCAGCGGCGGCTTGAGCGCCCATCAGGTGCTGGGCATGCAGGCGATCTGGCAAGGCGAATTGCTGCACCGCCGCGCCGCGATCCAGATGGGCCTTGCCGAGGCCCGGGCCCGGCAGGGCTACAGCGGCAGCGCCGCCCGGGCAGCCTTTTCGCGCGATGAGGCGGCGAGGCGCCTGGTCGAAACCGCGCGCCGCGCGCGCGCCGCGCAGTGGCTGGCGGCTGAAGAGCGCAGCCTCGAGGAACTGGCCAGGTTGCGGCTCTGGCGCGCGTCGTCGGAAGGGAGGGCGGGCCGGCCTAATTGTCCTGACGGGCGATATCCGTGATCAGCACGTCCTTGACGCGCGCGCCTAGGATGTTGCGCGCGGTTTCGAAGAGCACGCGGCGCAGCGCCTCCATCCGCGGCGTCTGGGTGAAATTGCCATCGAAGCCGCCGATATTGGCGTGATCGAAAAGCGCTCGCAGGAAACCGTCGCGCAGCTTCGGCTCCTCGTCGAAGATGCTCTCCGTGCTGCCGGCGCTGACCTCAAGCGAGATCGACAAAACCACCAGCGCACCGACCCGCGCGTCTTCGACAACCGGCACCACGAACTGGTTGTTGAGCTTGACGTATTCGGTTTCGCCATCATGGCCCCCGGCGGCACCGTCCCCGCTCTCCTCCTCCCCGTGATCCGCGGCCGCCATGTCAGCGGCGTGGTCCTCCCCCCTGGCGGGGGGGGCTCTGCCTGGCCGGCGTCGGGGGCGGCGTGTCCGTTGGGCCCCGGGGCGAAAAAGAGGCCCGCGCCGATGCCGGCGCCGGTGCCGATCAGGGCGAGAAGGAGGGGCAGGAGCTTTTTCACGCGGGGCTCCTCAGAACGGCAGAATCATGTCGAGCGCCTGCAGTCCGTAGCGCGGTTGCTGCATGTCGCTGATCTGCCCGCGCCCGCCGTAGGAGATGCGGGCCGAGGCAATCTTGTCATAGGTGATCTCGTTTTGCCGCGAGATGTCCTCGGGACGGACGAAGCCGGAAACCAGCAGCTCGCGCATCTCGAAGTTCACCCGCACCTCTTGCAGCCCCGAGATCTCGAGCACGCCGTTCGGCAACACCTTGGTGATGGTTGCGGCGACCCGCAGGGTCAGCTTCTCGTTGCGGCTCACCGATCCGTCGCCGCTGGCGCTGCTGGTGCTGCTGATGTCCACGGCCGAGGCCAGCGAGGTGCCATCGGTCATCGTCGCCTCGTGGCGCTGCGGATAGCCGAAGAACTCGGGGATCCCAAGGCTTTCGGAGGCGGCGCGCGACCGGTCGGTGGAATTGGAGATTTCGGCCCGCTCGTCGATCTCGATCACCACGGTCAGGATGTCGCCGCTGCGCATGGCGCGGCGGTCGCCGAGCAGCGATCCGCGCGCGCCGCTCCAGAGCGAGGCGTGGTCGGTCACCCGCAGCGGCAGCGCCGGGTCGGAGGCGGTGGAATAGGCCATGGCGGCATGCTCGGCGCCGTCTTCCTTGGGGGTGAAGCCGGGCGGACGGCCGAGGTGGTCGAGACGCCCGCAGGTGCCAAGAACGGTCAGGAACAGCAGAAGGATCGCGAGGCGCTGCATGGTTCACTCCGGCGAGACGTCGACGCGGCCGTCGGCGCCGATGGTCCCGAACAGCAGGTTGCGCGAGGAAAGGTTCATAACCCGGATCTTGTCGCCTTCGCGGCCCCGTGACATGGCGCGCCCCTCGGTGGTGATGCGCAGCCCGGCATGGTCGTAGACGAGGTCGACGAGCTGGTTGCGCTCCACCAGCGCAGGTTCGGTGAGCTGCACCTCCAGCACCGGCTGCCCGGGGTAGATGGCGACGCGGCTTTCCCGCCCGATCACCGAATCCAGTGTCTCTGCCGCCCCCTCGGAGCGGCGCGGATCGAGGCGAACGGCCTCGGGCGCGATGACCTCCTGCGCCCGGATGGTGCGTGCCGCCACGACGATCTCGGCCCCGGCGGGGCCAGCGGCGAGCAGCAGGGCCAGCAGCGCCGAGCGCATCTCAGCGCACCTGGACCGTGGCCGCGAGCATCTGGTCGGCGGCGGTGATCACCTTGGAGTTGAGTTCGTAGCCGCGCTGCGCCTCGATCAACTCGGTGATCTCGTAGATCGGATCGACACTGCTTTCCTCGAGATAGCCTTGGCGCAGCATGCCCAGCCCGTCGAGCCCGGCGGTGCCCTGCAACGGCGGACCGGAGGCCTCTGTTTCGGTGAAGAGATTGCCGCCGATCGCCTCGAGCCCGCGCGGGTTGGTGAAGCCGGTGAGGGTGAACTGGCCGAGCAGCTGAGCGGGAACCGTGCCGTCGAAATAGGCGTATACCTCCCCCTGCTGGTTGACCGAGAGGCTCTTGGCGTCGGCGGGGATGGTGATGCCGGGGGCGACGTGAAGACCTTCGGAGGTGACAATGAGCCCGTCGGCGCTGCGTTTCAGGGCGCCGTCCCGGGTGTAGGCCGCCGCGCCCGAGGGGAGCGTGACCTCGAGATATCCCTTGCCCTCGATGGCGACGTCTAGATCCGCACCCGTGGCCGAGGAACTGCCCTGCGCGAGGTTGACCGAGACGGCGGCCGGGCGCACCCCGAGCCCGAGCTGTACCCCGGTGGGCAGCATGGTGCCATCTGAGGCGCTGATCGTCCCGGCGCGGTGCACTTGCTGATAGTGCAGGTCGGCGAACTCGGCGCGGCGGGCGTTGTAGCCGGTGGTGCTCATGTTCGAGAGGTTGTGCGAGATCACCTCGACCCGCATTTGCTGGGCACTCATGCCGGTGGCGGCGATTTTCAGGGCGCGCATGGGCGGTCTCCGGGGCGGGGAAAGGGCTCAGGTGAACAGGGTCTTGATGGCAGCGCGCTGGCGCTCGTCCTCGCGGTCGAGAAAGCCCTGACCCATTTCGTAGGCGCGCTGCACCTCGATCAGCCGGGCGAGTTGCAGCACCGGATCGACGTTGGAGGATTCGAGCGCCCCTTGGATGATCGCCGGGTCCTCGACCGGCCCGGTACCATTCGGCGCGCGAAACAGCGTGGCGCCGTCGCGTTCGAGCTCCTTGGTGTCGGGCGGGCGTAGAAGTCCGATCTGGCCGATGGGAAGGCCCTGGCTGCTGAGCGTGCCGTCGCGCGCGACCGCGAGATCCGCTGCACCGGGCGGCACGAAAACCGGCCCGCCCGCCGCGCTCAGCACCGGGTACCCGTCGTGGGTGACCAGGTCGCCCTGGGCGCTGGTGGTGAAGGCGCCGTTGCGGGTCAGTCGCTCGCCGCCCGGCGTGATCACGGCGAAGAAGCCCTCCCCCTCGATCGCAAGGTCGAGCGTCGCGCCGGTCCGGGTGATCGCCCCCTGGGTAAAGGAGCTGTCGCGCACATGCGCCGCGCTCATCGACAGCGAGCCGTGGTCCGTGGCGCGAATGTACTCGGAAAAGATCACCCCCTGCTGGCGATAGCCGGTGGTATTGGCATTGGCCACGTTGTTTGCGATGAGCTGCAGCTCACGCATGAGGCCGCTCTGACGAGATAAGACGGCATATCCGGCGGTTTCCATCTCAGCCTCCGGTGATCATCGGGATGACGCGGGACTGGAAGAAGGCGACCAGCGTCTCGGTCATGAAGCTCATCGAGATCCAGAAGGTGATGACGATGGCCAGCAGCTTCGGCACGAAGGTGAGGGTCATCTCCTGGATCGAGGTGAGCGCTTGGAAGAGGCCAACGCCGACGCCCGCCAGCAGCGCGGCGGTGAGGATCGGCAATGCGGTGACGCTTGCCACCCAGAGCCCCTGGCGGAGCGTGTCGAAGAAGAGGGTTTCGTTCAGCATGGCTCAGACCGGCATCCGCAGGATTTCCTGATAGGCTTCGACCACCTTGTTGCGCAGGGTGACCACGGTTTCGACCGCCAGCTCGGACTGGGCGAGGGCCTGGACCAGCGCGTGCGGGTCCGCGTCGCCGGTCATCGCGGCGGTGGCGGCGTTCTCTGCCTCGGTGAGGGTTGCGTTGAAATCCTTGGCTGCCGCGGCGAGGCGGGCGCCGACATCGCGGTCCAAGTCCGGTTCTGTCGCAGGGCGGGAGGCCGCGTATTGCTGTGCGGCGAAGAGCGATCGGACATCCATTCTGAATACCTTTCACGGCTGTGGGAGGAGCGCGTATGGCAGGTCACCTGCGCAGCAGGTCCATCAGGCCGGCCTGCATCTGGCGCGTCTGGTCGAACATCTTGAGGTTGGCCTCGTAACTGCGCTGGGCTTCGCGGGCATCCGCGAGTTCGATCAGCAGATCGACGTTGGACCCGAGGTAGTGCCCGGTGGAATTCGCGAGCGGGTGACCGGGGTCGTAGATCTGCACAAGGTCCTTGCGGTCCAGCGACACACGGCCGGCAACAACGCGGCTCAGCTCGGAGTTGCGCGCGGGCTCGGGCTCGAAGGGGACGGTCTTGCGCCGGTAGCCGGGCGTGTCGACATTGGCGATATTCTCCGCGAGTGTCCGAAGGCGCATGGACTGGGCGTGCAGCCCGCTGGAGGTCACCGACAGGGCGTCGGAAAAGCTGCTCATTTCCACATCCCTTCCTCAGGTTCCGAGGCTGCTGCGCAGCAGCGTGAGATTGGAGCGATAGATCGCGAGCGCGCGGTCATGGGCCCGCTGAGCATCGACAGCGGTCAGCATCTCAGCCTCGAGCGAGACAGTGTTGCCATTTGGGTCCTCTGCCTTCCGCCGCTCGGCGAGGTCGAAGGGCGCGGCACCGGAGGCCCGGTTCAGATGGCCCGCCCGGGTCGCGCGCATGGCGGAAGGCCGTCCTCGCAGGATTTCGGTGAACTCGGGCAAGTCTATGCCGCGATAGCCGGGGGTATCGGCATTGGCGATGTTCTGTGCGCTTAACGCCTGCTGCGCGCCGGCATGGCGCGCCATGGTGATAGCGGTGCGAAACACGTTCAGGTTCTGGAACATCGGGGTTTCTCCCTCGATTGGCTTCAACCAAGGCTTAACAGTGATTCCTTTAGAAAAGGTTTGAACCTGAAGAAGGGAGCCCGCGATGGAAGAGAGCGCGATCGCCTCGCTGCGCCGGCGTATCGCGGGCGTGCAACCGGTGCGCGCGGTCGGTCGGGTGCGCTCGGTCGAAGGCACGGTGATCTGGGTGCGCGGCCTCGCGCATCGGGCGCGGATCGGCGACCGGCTGCGTCTCATGCGCGACAGCGGCCCGCTCGAGGGCGAGGTGCTGCGTATTCGAGAAGAGTTGGTGGCGATGCTGCCCGATGAAGGGGTCGAGGGCGTGTCGCAGGGCGATCGCGTGGCGGTGTTGGGGGCGCCGGGGCTGGCGCCGGCGGATGGCTGGATCGGCCGGGTGATCGACCCCTACGGGCAACCCCTGGACGGGGCGCCGATCAGTCGTGGCCCGAAGCTGCGTTCGATCCGCGGCAGCCCGCCACCGGCGGCGCGGCGGCGCGGTCTCGGGGGGCGGTTGGCGACCGGACTGGCGGCCTTCGACACGTTGCTGCCCATCGTGCAAGGCCAGCGAATCGGCTTGTTCGCGGGCTCGGGCGTCGGCAAGTCGCGACTGCTGGCGGCGCTCGCGCAGGGCATGGCGGCTGATGTGGTGGTGCTGGCGCTGGTCGGCGAGCGGGGGCGCGAACTGCATGACTTCGTGCAGGAGGTTTTGGGACCCGAGGGCATGGCCCGCGCAGTCGTCGTGGCGGCCACCTCGGACCGCTCGCCGCTGGAACGGCGGCGCTGCGCCATGGCGGCGATGACCGTGGCCGAGCATTTCCGCGATCAGGGGCTTCAGGTATTGTTCCTGGCGGATTCCATCACTCGGTTCGCCGAGGCGCATCGCGAGGTGGCCATTGCCGCGGGTGAGCTGCCGGCCCTTCGCGGCTTCCCTCCGTCGACCGCGCATCAGATCATGCGGCTGGCCGAACGCGCGGGGCCGGGGGTTGAGGGCAGCGGCGACATCACCGCGGTCTTCTCGGTGCTGGTGGCTGGCTCGGATATGGAGGAGCCGATCGCCGACATTCTGCGCGGGGTGCTCGATGGTCACGCGGTGCTGAGTCGCGAGATCGCCGAGCGCGGGCGTTATCCGGCGATCGACATCCTCCGTTCAGTCTCGCGCAGCCTGCCCGAGGCGGCAAGTCCGGAGGAAAACGAGAGTCTGCGTATGGTGCGCCAGTTGCTGGGCGCCTATGCGAGGTCGGAGGCGATGATCCGGGCCGGGCTCTATCGTGATGGCGAGGATCCGGTGCTTGATCAGGCGATCCGGGTCTGGTCGGACCTGGATGGCTTCTTCGCCGAGTCCTCGCCGCAGGGGCCGGAGGCGGCCTTTTCGCGGCTGGCGGTGATCCTGAGGCGGGCGGCGGCGGGCCAATCCGGTCCGGGCGGAGTGCGCGGCGGACGAGGTCGACAGGCCAGCTAGCGCTGGGGCGTCGGAGTCAGAGAGAGTCCCATCGAGGGAGGCTTTGCAACAGGGTGAGCGCGATCTGCCCCTTTCCCGAGGCGGTGGAGGCAGCGACCTGCTCCTGCAAGAGATAGCTTTGGACGATTCGGGTCAGTGTCTTTTCCTTGGAAAGGACGGAGAGATCATCCGAGCCGAAACGCGCGGCTGCCTTGTCCTTGAAGATTTCCAATTGCTGGTCGATGTCCAGTTGGCCAAGCGCTCTTGGCAAGCCGAGCGCCCCTTCGAAGACCTTGCGGAGGGGTTGGTTGCCCATGACGCGGAACCACTTGGTGTCATTAGAGATCTCGGTCGCACCGATTTCCGGCAGGCTGCGCTGCAGAGATAAGGCGAGCCGCAGCGCGTCGTCCTGTTCGCCCACGGCGACCTCGAACTGCTGGGCGTGGAACTTCGCGATAATCTCTTCGGCAAAGCCCTCGACTTGGGTGCGAGGGCCCTCGGCGCGATCGAACCCGAAGCCACGCGCCAGCGCCTTGTAGCGCTCGTCCGCCAGCTTGTTGGCAAGCGCATCCGAGGCGGAGGTGCCCTCCGCCAGGAGCTTGCGGATAAAGAATTTGCTGTCGATATCGTCCTGCAGACCGAAGGCGCCGAGCGCGACTCGCAAGAGGCGGCGGTCGGCAACCAGGTCCTCCGCGCTGGTGATCTGGTCGATCTTCTCGGCGAAATAGCTCGTGTCGCGGATCAGCTCCGGGCTCTTTTCGAAATTTGCGCGCTGACTGGCCCCGGTGCTTTGCAGGAATTGCCAAGCCAGGAGACCGGTGCCGACGAGGATGGGTTGGAAGCTCATGCGCGCCCCGCTGCCAGAAGTCTGTCCTCGCGCGGGATGAGCGCGCGGAGGGATTTAAGGCAGTGATAGTATTGCTCGTCTATCAACGCCTCGGTGGCGCGGGTGAGCAGGGCGCGGCTGTCCGGATCGGTGAGGATGCGGCTGAGCTCTTCGATATTGCGCAGCAACTGTGTCCGGGTCTCTTCGGGCGGCGCGTCGCCGGTCAGCACGAGCTGCGCCGCGTAGCACAGGCGGCGCACGGGAGTACTCGCCTCGTCGGGGTGGATCGCATCCTTGAGGCGCAGGATGCTCGCGCCCGGGGTCTTGATCGCCAACTTGCTGCGGCGGTCGCCATTTTCGATCACCGCGCCGTTGATCAGCACGCGCTCGTGCGGCCCGAGCTTGAGAACCAGCCCGCTCATCGCAGTGGCGCCAAGGAGGGGTGGGCCGTGATCGTGGCGGCGTCGCACGCCGCCTGTCCGTCAGGAGTTTTGGCAGCGCTGGAAGCCGGCGGGCGGGGATTTAACCCGGCGAGGATGGCGCTGTTCACCTCGATCAGGGGGGAAAGTTTTGCTCTTCTGGACAGAACCTTGGCCGTATGAAACTGGACAAATTCCGACAGGTAGAAAATCTGCGCGCGCAACTCCTGAGGCAGCTTGTTGCCGTGGTCGGCCACGTCCACCGCTAGGGCAGTCCAGAGCTTGCGGTTGTCATGTAAGGCGGCGACGAGTGCCGGATAGTGGCGCGGGCCGGCTTCGGCGGCGCTTTTTATGCGGTGAGTAACCCGCGCGATCAGGTCGTATTCGATGGCGCGATGGGTGCGGGTGCTGCTGTTCGATTGCGCGTAGGCGCGGCGAGCCATGAGATGTGCGTTCATGACGAAGCCCTTCATCCTTGATCCAGTGCCGTCCGTTCTGGCGAGGCTCCGGGGCCGATGGAATCGGCCCCGGACAGGTCACGTCAGCGGAAGAGCGACAGGAGAGATTGCGGTGCCTGGTTGGCAATCGAAAGCGCTTGCACGCCAAGCTGCTGTTGCACCTGCAGAGCCTGCAGTCGCGCCGAGGCCTCTTCCATGTCGGCATCGACCAAGGTCCCGATCCCGGATTTCAGTGCATCGGTCAGGCCCGAGATAAAGGCGGTCTGAGTCTCGATCCTGCCCTGGGTGGAACCGAAGGCAGAGGCAGAGTCGATGGCGGTCTGGATCAGCGCCTCGATCTGGTCGAGTGCTGAATCCGCACCCGCTTGCGTGGTCACATCGATGTTGCTGAGCTGCTCGAGCTTGCCGCCGATGGTGTTGCCTTCGGAGGCATCGACCGAAGACAGCGTCACTGCAACCGTGTCCGTGGCGTCGGTAACGGCCGAGGTGAAGGTCAGCGTGTCACCCGTGACGGTGACATCGACCACGTCGCTGTCGAGGTCATTGGCAGCCATGAAGCTCTTGAACGAGGCCTGCAGACCCTTGGCAACGTCAGTCGCGGTGTCGCCCTCGCGCGCGACATAGACGATGGACAGGGTCGATACCTCTGCGGCCGAGGGACCGGCGGCGGTGGTTGCGCGATAGTCTGCCTGGGTGAACTTCGAGCTGTCCGCGTCGGTGCCGAAGATGTTCAGCGTATAGGCCGTGCCGGCGGTGAATCCGCTGTTGGTGGTTCCGATGTCGATTGTGTCGGTCTGTGTGCCGTTCAGCGTCACGCTGTCGACCGAAGCGGTGAGCGCGGTCGCGGCGACGGTGCCCGCGATCGCGGCGGCGCCGGTGCCGAGGTCCTGCTTGGTCACGCTGATGTCGGAGGCGGCGACGCCGGTGACCGAGCGATCAAGCGAGGCGAGCACGTTGATGCTGCCCGACCCGACGGTCTCATCGGTGTTCGAGAGCAAGTTCAGACCATTGAATTGCGCGGCGCTGACCACCGCTCCGATCTGACCGCGCAGCGCCTCAATGTCGGCCTGGATCTTGGCACGGTCGACGTTCTCTTCCTGGGCGGCGACGATCTTGCCCTTCACATCGGTCAGTAGGTCGGTGACCGTTTCCGCCGCCTGGCGGGCGACGGCGACGGTGGACTGCCCGAGGTTGAGGCTGTCGGAAATTCCCTTGAAGCCTTTCACGTCGGCTTCCATGACCTTGGAGATGGCCCAGACGGCCGCATTGTCCTTGGCCGTGGCCACGCTCTTGCCGGTCGAGATCTCGCCCTGCGTGCTGGCGAGGTTCATGTTGATCGACTTGAGGGTCTGCAGCGCGACCATCGCGCCGTTGTTCGTCAGGATGCTAGACATCTTTTTCGTCCTTGAATGTGGCGCTTTGCGCCATTCCTGTCTCCGGTCCCGACCCCTTGTCCTGCAGGACACTTTTCCCTGGCGCTGATCTGCGCCACGGGGAGAGGGGCGAAACCTCTCGGGACGTCGTTCTGACGAAGCAGCCAGGAGCCCTGCTCCCCTGCGCCATCCAGCTCTGGATGCCAGCTCACCCTAGAGAGGAAGATGTTAAGCCAAGCCTAAGTCAGCCGCGAATTTGCCCCGGCTCGAGGCCTCAGTGTCTAAAGTTTCTTTTGAATGCGGCCCGCCGGCCCCGGGCCGATCCTCGTTTTGCGTCCGTTCGGGTCGTAGGTGTCCATCTGTCTCCCCAGCCGATGCCAGGTGCCAAGCCTGCCCTGCGCCGCGGCGAGCCCCTGCAGCGCCATCTCCAGCAGCCTCTGATTGCGACGCAGGGCTGCGAGAAGCCGAGGCGCCCGGTGCGGCAAGCACGATGGGTCCGCGGCATAGAGGTCAAGGCAGGCTTCCTTCCTGCGCGCAAGCTCGGAAAGCTGCGCGAGCTCGCCGGCGAGCAGCGCGCGCCGCTCGGCTTCGAGCACGGCCAGAAGCCGCGCCTCTGCCGGGTTGCCGGGCGTGGTGCGGCGGGAAGGGGCGGTCACGGCGCCCGCGGCGTCCGGCTGGGCTGGGTCGGCAGGAGGGCCACCCGGTCCGCGAGCCGATTGGCGTATTCGTCGCGCAGGAAGGAGGCGAACTGCGCCTCTCCTGCGCCGCCGCCGAAGAGGCCGCGCGTCTCGAAGGCCCCCGAGAATTGCAGCATCTGCGAGATAAACAGGCGGTTCAGCAGGCGGTTGGGTGCTGCGGTCGCCGGACCAGTCTGGTCTATCATGGAATTGCTCCTGTCGATTCGTCGAAGCGCTCTCCACGATGCTTAAAATAGTCTCGGTAAAGGTATTCTTAGCGGGTCCCCGGATATCGTCTTCGAAGATCGGATGACCAGGGGTCGATAGCATGTTCCCGATGCAGGCGATGCTTCCAAATCTGCAAGAACTGCGGTCCGCTGGTGCGATGCCCGGACAACAAGGTGACTCGCCGCCGCAGGGGAGCGTCCTTTCCGGTGACCCCCGGGCCGACTTTCAGGCGACCTTTCGCGACGTCGCGATGCCCGGGCGGCCGGATGCGCCGGCGGTCGAGGCGGGGGAACTGGAGGTCAGGAAAGGCGCCGCAGAGCGCGAAGATCCCGCGCCCCGCCCTGGGGACGAAGGGGGGGTGGGGCCAGAACTGTCCCCTCTTGACCGGGCGCTGGACGCGCTGCCCGACGCAGACGCTGTGCCCGGGGTGGTCAGTGTCCCGATCGAAAAGGTGAGGCAGGTCTTCGACACCGCCAAGCCGCAGGAGGTGCGCCGGGTCGGGACCGCCCCAATCCGGAGGAGGGAGACGGCAGAGGAGGCGGCGCTCCCCGAGGGCGCACCTCGAACCCGCGAGCGGTCCGCCGGGAGTGGTCAGGGTGCGCATCTGGCTGCGCCTCGGCAGGAGGCATCGGATATTTTGCTCGACGTGCGCCCCGGCGTCGCCCGGTCTTCTGAGAGACACGCGATCAGGACACCTCGCGCCGCGCCGGAGGTTGGCAGAACGGAAGCCGTACCGTGGCTTGGTGTCGCTGCGGGGGTCGCCCCTGGCGCGCGTGACGACGTGACGAGTCCTGAATCCCGTTCTGCGGGCGTCGGTGCAGGCCATAGGCTCCCGCTCGAGGGGCAAGCCAGCTCGGGCGTTTCCCGATCCGAGGTCGGTCCGGTCTTAGACTGCGGAGAGGGCGTCCTGGCGTCCCAACGCTCCAACGTGCCTACGGGGCGCCCCATCGGGGCTCCGAGCGGCGCGAAAGGACGCTCGAAAGGACCGGGCGACGTCGTGTTGGCTGAGGTTGAAGGCGGGGCCGAGACAGAGCCAATGCTCGCGCCGCGGGTCAGAACCCGGACGCCCGAGCGTGCAGCGGTTGGCACCGCTGGCATGGTGTCCGGAGACCGGGAGACAGGGACGTTGCCGGACTCCCGGGCTCCGGCGGGCCTATCTCCGCACGCGGGTCCCGCGACGTCGGACCAATCCGGCCGGTCCTCGCGCCAGCCACGGCACCAGGCCGGGCCGGTCGCTCATGGGCACGAGCCGCCCCGCCCTCCAATTGATCCGAGGGCCATCCCAACACGCAGCGCCGGGTCGAAACTGGAAATCAACGCTGCAGATGCGGCTCCGGCGCCGGATGGCTTTCAAAGAAAGACATTTCCGCATGATGGGCGCCCCACAAGCCCACATGTCGCGTTACTCGCAGGGTTCCTGCCAAGGCCAGACACAGGACGAGAGGTAAGATCGGCGATCCCGAATGAGGAGACCTTAGCAAGGTCGCAGCGCCCCGAAAGTGCGCTGGGGGCCTCCGGCGCGCCGGGTCAGGTGGGCCTGGACAAGGCCCCCGTGTCCGGCTCCCGGCCTGCGACGGCCGCGGCGGGGTCTCCGACTTTCACGCTGGCATCGGCAGGGGGGATCGGGGTTTCGGACGGGAAACAGACGCAGCTCGCATGGGAAGGCGATCCACGCGAGCCAGCTGTCGCCTCGCATTCGGGGGACTCGACGCAGGCCGTCATGGCGAAAGACGCGATATCGCCGCGGGAGCAGCTGTCGGCGGCCCGTGGGCAGCCGTTGCCGTCGCCGGTCCGGCAGCTCGCCGAAGCGATTGTCACCGGCAGCGGCGGTAAACTCGAAGTGCAGCTCGAGCCCGAGGAACTTGGCCGCGTGCGGTTCCACATGCAGATATCCGAGCACGGGGTCGCGCTGCAGGTGAGCGCGGATCGGCCGGATACCCTCGACCTGTTGCGCCGGAACGCGGACCAGCTGGCGCGCTTGCTCACGGAGGCGGGATACCAGGGCAGCACTCTCAGTTTCTCCGGGCAGCGGCGCGGCGGCGCTTCGCAGGGGCGGTCGGGCAGGCCGGACCACCACGTCCCTGACGGGGCGGCGGCGCAAGGAGCGCCTCAGGCAAAGGCCCCTGTTCGCGTTGCGGCGGCGGGGCTCGACCTCAGGCTCTAGGCAAAGGAGACAGACGTGGATATTTCAACGGCCGCTCAGACATCGGCGGGCGCGAAGAGCGCCGTGGCGATCGGGAGCAGCAGGTCAACGCTGACCAGCGACTTCGATACTTTCCTGAAAATGCTGACCACCCAGGCGCAGAACCAAGATCCTTTCAATCCGGTCGACGCCACCGAATACGCGTCGCAGCTCGCCAGCTTCTCGGCGGTGGAGCAGCAGGTGCTGACCAACGATTTGCTGACCGGCTTGACCGGACTCGCCAGCGACGGCGGATTCGAGCGGCTGGCCTCCTGGATCGGACTCGAGTCGCTGGTCGCGGGGACCACATATTTCGACGGCTCCGCGGTCGCCTTCGATGTCGATCTCCCAGAAGACGCGCAGAGCGCGATCCTCGTGCTGCGCGATTCGAGTGGCGCGGAGCGAAACCGGCTGTCGCTCACGCCGGGGAGCGACAGCTATCTCTGGGACGGGACGGACCTTGGCGGGGCGCCCCTGCCGGAGGGGCTTTATCATGCCGAGGTCGAGCTTTACCACGAAGGTGTGCTTGCCGAGACGCGTCCGGCGCAATCCTACATGCGCATCGACGAGGTGCGGCGCGCAGAAGGCGGCTTTTTGCTTACGTTGCAGGGCGGCTGGCAGATCGAGGCGACCAAGGTCGCGGCGCTGCGCCGCCCGACCGAGTGACGGGCGGCGCAGGACGACAGATCAGAAGATCGACAGGAGGACCAAGGTGATCCCGGCGCCGGAGAGCAGCCCGCCGATGCCCCAGCCGAGCCGCCGGGCCCATTTCGACTCGAGCTCGTCGGCGAGCCCCTGCGTCTGCCGGATCAGCGCCTCTTCGACGAGACCGGGCAGGCGCGGGCCAAAGCGGGCCATGACCCGCGCGGTCTTGGCAAAGTCGCGCAGCGCGGCGCGGGGGCCGATGGAGGTCTTGATGTATTGCTCAACCACAGGTCGCGCGACGCTCCAGATGTTCATATGAGGGTTGAGCGAGCGGGCCACTCCCTCGACCACCACCATCGTGCGCTGCAGCAGGATCAGCTCGGTCCGGGTCTCCATGCCAAAGCGTTCGGTCACTTCGAAGAGGTAGTTGAGCAAGCGGCCCATGGAAATGCGGGTCGAATCCATGCCGAAAATCGGCTCGCCTACGGCGCGCAGCGCGCGGGCGAATTCATCGACATCCTGGTCGGCGGGAACGTAGCCAGCTTCGAAATGTACCTCGGCGACGCGGCGGTAATCGCGGCGGATGAAGCCGTAGAGAATCTCGGCGTAGACTCGGCGGGTGTACTCGTCGATATGGCCCATGATGCCGAAGTCATAGGCGATGATATCACCGTTCGGCGCCACCTTCAGGTTGCCCTGGTGCATGTCGGCGTGGAAGAATCCGTCGCGCAGCGCGTGGTTGAGGAAGAGCTGAAGAACACGTTCGCTGAGCGCCACCCTGTCGTGACCGGCGGCGTCGATGGCTGCATTGTCGCCGAGCGGCACGCCCTCGGCCCAGCTCATCGTCATCACCCGGCGGCCCGAGAGGCCCCAGACCACCTCGGGAAGCTGGAACCCCTCATCGTCCACGGTGTTGGCGGCGTACTCGCTGGCCGAAGCGCTTTCCAGTCGCAGGTCCAGCTCGCCCTTCACCACGCCCTCGAAATGGGCGATCACGTCGCGCGGGCGCAGCCGGCGCGAGGCCGGCGAAAGAAAGTTGATCGCATCGGCGGCGAGCCAGAAGGCATCGATATCCTTGCGGAAAGCCCGCTCGATCCCGGGCCGCAGCACCTTCACGGCGACGGTCTCGCCGGTCTCGGCGAGCCGCGCCTTGTGCACCTGCGCGATCGACGCGGCGGCGACGGGTGGGCTGAACTCGGAGAAGACCTCATCGACCTTCACACCGAGTTCGGTCTCGACCTGCGCCTTGGCAGCCTCGACCGGGAAGGGGGGCAGCTTGTCCTGCAGCACGCGCAGTTGGTTAGCGAGCTCTTCGCCGACCACGTCCGGACGGGTCGAGAGCACCTGTCCGAACTTGATGTAAGCCGGGCCGAGCGCCGAGAGCGCGCGGGTCACCGGCGGCATCGCCGGGTCGCCCTCGTACCCCAACCACTTGAAGGGCCAGGCGAGGATGCGGGCGGCAGCGCGCAGAGCCGGCGGGGCCTCTACTGCGTCGAGCACCACGCCCATCGCGCCCGTGCGCTCGAAGGTGGCGCCGGTGCGCACCAGCCGCCAGATGTTGTGAGGACCCTTCATGTCAGATCTTCCAGCCCGAATGCAGGCAGGCGATCCCCATGCTCAGGTTCCGGTACTTGGCGTTGGCGAAGCCCGCAGCCCGCAGCATTCCGAGGAAGGTTTCCTGATCGGGGAACTTGCGGATCGATTCCACCAGATACTGGTAGCTGTCGCGGTCGCCCGCGATCACCTGCCCCATGCGCGGGATCAGGTTGAAGGAATAGAGATCGTAGACCTTCTGCATCAGCTCGTTGGGGATCTGGCTGAACTCCAGCACCATGAGCCGTCCGCCCGGCTTCAGCACGCGGAAGGCCTCGTTCAGGGCCTCTTGCGGGCGGGTCACGTTCCGGATGCCGAAGGAGATCGTGTAGACGTCAAAGGTGTTGTCGGCGAAGGGCAGGGCCATCGCGTCGCCGACCACCCAGTCGAGCTGCTCGGCCATGGCGCCCGCTTCGGCACGCTTGCGGCCCTCGACCAGCATCGGCTCGGTCAGGTCGCAGACCGTGGCATGGCCGTGGCCCGCGCGCTTGAGAAAGCGGAAGGAGATGTCGCCGGTGCCCCCCGCCACGTCGAGCAGCCTCGAGCCGGGGCGCGGTGCCAGCCAGTCCATCATCGCATCTTTCCAGACGCGGTGAATGCCGAAGGACATGGCGTCGTTCATCACGTCGTATTTCGACGCGACCGAGCCGAAGACGCCGCGCACGCGGTCGGCCTTCTCTTCCTCAGGGATGTCGGTGAACCCGAAGTGGGTGGTTTTTCCGGTCTCTTTGGTCATGGGCCTTGCCGTCCTGTGTCCGACACTCCTTATAGAGCCCGCGCGCCGCGCTGCAATGCGGCCCAGTGGAAAGGATCCGTGATGCCCGAACTTCCCGAGGTGGAAACCGTTCGTGCCGGGCTTGCCCCGGTGATGGAAAACGAGGTGATCGCCGAGGCCAAGGTAAACCGGCCCGATCTGCGCTGGCCCTTCCCCGAGCGTATGGCCGAGCGTCTGACCGGCGCGCGGGTGCTGCGGCTGCGACGGCGGTCGAAATATATCCTTGCCGATCTCGACACCGGCGAGACCCTTCTGATCCATCTCGGCATGTCGGGCCGAATGCTGGTCTCGGGCGATCCGCTGGGGCGCTTCGTGCATGACCATCCCGCGCCGGAAAAGCACGACCACGTGGTCTTTGAAATGGCCAGCGGCGCGCGGGTGACATTCAACGACCCGCGGCGTTTCGGGGCGATGGACCTGATGCAGACGGCGACCGCCGGGGCGCATCCTCTGCTCGCGGCGATCGGGCCGGAACCGCTGGGCAATGAATTCAGCGAATCCCATCTGGTGGCTGCCTTGAAGGGGCGCAGCATGCCGATCAAGACGGCGTTGCTGGACCAGAAGATTGTTGCCGGATTGGGGAATATCTATGTTTGCGAAGCCTTGTTCCGCGCGGGCATCCGTCCTTCACGCCGCGTCAACCAGATCTCGGAAAAGCGCATCTCGGCGCTCGTTCCGATCATCCGGCACGTGCTGACGGACGCCATTTCCGCGGGCGGCTCCTCGCTCAAAGATTTCCGGCAAGCCGATGGAGAACTTGGATATTTTCAGCACAGCTTCGACGTCTACGGACGCGAAGGGCAGCCCTGCCGCGGGGACGGTTGCGCCAACATCATTCACAGAATCGTGCAATCCGGACGCTCTTCCTTCTACTGTCCGAGCTGCCAAAGATAACTTGATTGCAGGGGGCAAGTTGGTAAGGCTGCGCGACAATGCCAACGGACGGGAGCCCGACAGTCATGGCCTATGAGACGATTATCGTCGAAGTAGACGACGACGTTGCCACTATCACCCTGAACCGCCCGGATGCCCTCAATGCGCTGAACAGCCAGCTTCTTGGCGAGCTCGCGCAGGCGCTGACCGAGGCGGATGCCAATGACAAGGTGCGCTGCATCATCCTGACCGGCTCGGCCAAGGCCTTTGCCGCCGGGGCCGACATCAAGGAGATGTCGGAAAAGACCTTCGTCGAGATGTTCCTCGGAGACTTCTTCGAGCCGGCCACCGAGGCCGTCGCGAAGGTGCGCAAACCGGTGATCGCCGCGGTGAGCGGTTACGCCCTCGGGGGCGGCTGCGAGCTGGCGATGATGTGCGACTTCATCATCGCGTCGGAAACCGCGAAATTCGGCCAGCCCGAGATCAACCTTGGCGTTATCGCCGGGATCGGCGGGACGCAGCGCCTGCCGCGCTACGTCGGCAAGGCCAAGGCCATGGACATGCACCTGACCGGGCGTTTCATGGATGCTGAAGAGGCCGAGCGGTCGGGGCTGGTAAGCCGCGTCGTGCCGGTCAAGCAACTGATGGAAGAGGCGCAGAGCGCCGCGGCCAAGATTGCCGAGAAGTCGTTGCTCGCCTCGATTGCCGCCAAGCAGGCGGTGAACCGTGCCTTCGAGACCACGCTGGACGAGGGGTTGCTCTTCGAGCGCCGCCTGTTCCATTCGCTCTTTGCCACCGAGGACCAGAAAGAAGGCATGTCTGCCTTCCTCGAGAAGCGGACGCCGCAGTTCCGCGACCGCTGAGGCGATTGCATCGCATTCCGGGCCTGTCCCCGCGGGGACAGGCCTTTTTCATGCCCGGGCCACTCAGGACTGCAGCGGGCCGCGCGTCTGGCGGATCGCTTCCTGGATGGCGCGCCAGGTCTGCGCCTCCTCGGCGGCACCCCGGCGTTCGTTCTCGCGCACCTTTGCGGCGGCCTCGGCCTCGGCCCGGGCCCCATGCGCCCGGTAGAGCGCCTGTGCGGCCTCGTTGATCTGCATTGCGTTCATGGCTGACTCCTCCTTTCAGTCTGGAGTGTCCCGCGGCGAGGGCCGTGGGAGGGCGATCCTAGCCGATTCTCCCCCATTTCCCCAAGAAGTGCCGCTGGGGCCTTTGCAACCGGCGGAAAATGGGCTATGCGCCCCGCCTACATGCGTGTGATGCCCGCTCAGGCAAGAATCGGTCCGGCGACGACAGATCCGGGTCTGGTGGATATTGCACGTCCGAAATTCAGACCCAGGCCTTGTCGGCCACAGACACATAGGACCGATCATCATGGCAAATACGCCCCAGTCCAAGAAGCGCGCACGTCAGAACGAGAAGCGTTACGCCGTCAACAAGGCACGCCGTTCGCGCATCCGTACCTACCTGCGCAAAGTCGAGGAAGCGATCGCTTCGGGCGACAAGGACGCAGCCACCGCAGCTCTCGCCGCAGCTCAGCCCGAACTGATGCGCGGCGTGACCAAGGGTGTCTTCCACAAGAACACTGCTTCGCGCAAAATGTCGCGTCTCTCCTCGCGGGTGAAGTCGCTCGCCTGAGCACGTCAAGTGTCAGGCTGAAATGACACACTTAATAGGTGTGTGATCGAAAAGGCATCGCCATTGGTGGTGCCTTTTTTCATGACTCACACCATATTTTGAAGGCCGAGATTCTTTTTTCGGATTCCATTGAGTCAAGTTTGAAGTTCGGTTGCTGCTCTTCTCGGAACAGGAGTAATTTCATCGAGCGAGTCACGTCGCTGGGGGGACAGGCAATCGCGGATCACGCCACGGGAATCGTGGAAAGGTCTTCGTCGCTTCGGTCGTCTGATCAACAGATGCCGATTTCGGGATGATTTCATCCTGCCAGTCCAATTGTAAAATGGGTGAGTAGTGCGCCTTGCTGGGTCGCTTCGGGATGCTGGGAGTCCCGGGGAGTCCTTATGCGTGCTATGTCACTGGGACAGAGACTTCTCTTCCTGACTCATGCCGTTTCGGCATGGGGCCTGCATTTGCTCCCCATCGGTGGCTCAATTGGGCGCGTGTGTGTGTGTTGCCCAAAGGGACATAGGAAGAACCGGTGAAAAGACGGAGCGGGGATAAATGACGCAGGAACAATGGGGCGCGCTGCAAGACAGGCTGAGCAGCACGATCGGGGAAAACAACTACCGAACCTGGATCAAGCCCCTCGAATACAAAGGTCTGGAAGCCGACGGGGTGGCGGTCTTCCTAGCACCGACGAATTTTATTGGCACCTACGTGTCGCAGAATTTCGGGGACCTGCTGCTGTCGCAGATCTCCACGCTGGATTCGCAGGTTCGCCGCCTGCAATTCCGGGTCAGTAACGCGCCGCGTCCGGCAGCGGGCCGTCCGAGCCCGCGCCCGGTTTCGGCGCAGCCCGAGCAGCCGGCCCAGGCCAATGCGGCCAATGGCCAATCCGCACAGGGCGGAAGCGACCTGTTGCCGAGCGCGCCGCTCGATGCGCGCTTCACCTTCGATAATTTCATCGTCGGCAAGCCCAACGAGCTCGCCCATGCCGCCGCGCGCCGTGTGGCAGAGGCCGAAACCGTGACCTTCAACCCGCTATTCCTTTACGGCGGCGTTGGCCTCGGCAAGACGCACCTGATGCACGCGATCACCTGGGAGCTGCGCAACCGCCGCCCCGACCTGAACGTGCTCTACCTGTCGGCAGAGCAGTTCATGTACCGCTTCGTGCAGGCCCTGCGCGAGCGCCGCATGATGGACTTCAAGGAGCTGTTCCGCTCGGTCGACGTGCTTATGGTCGATGACGTGCAGTTCATCGCCGGCAAGGACTCGACGCAGGAAGAGTTCTTCCACACGTTCAACGCGCTGGTGGACCAGAACAAGCAGATCGTCATTTCGGCCGACCGCGCGCCGGACGAGATCAAGGACCTGGAGAACCGCATCCGCTCGCGCCTGCAGTCCGGCCTCGTGGTCGACCTCCACCCGACGGATTACGAACTGCGTCTCGGCATTCTGCAGTCGAAGGTCGACACCTATCGCAAGCAATACCCGTCGCTGCAGCTCGACGATGGCATCCTCGAGTTCCTGGCGCATCGCATTTCGACCAACGTGCGTGTGCTCGAAGGTGCGCTGACGCGCCTCTTCGCCTTTGCCTCACTGGTCGGCCAGCCCATCACCATGGAGCTGACGCAGGATTGCCTCGCCGACGTGCTGCGCGCCTCGGACCGCAAGATCTCGATCGAGGAGATTCAGCGCAAGGTGGCGGATCACTACAACATCCGCCTTTCCGATCTCATCGGCCCCAAGCGCGTACGCAACTTCGCGCGCCCGCGGCAGGTGGCGATGTACCTGTGCAAGCAGCTCACCGCCCGCTCGCTTCCCGAGATCGGCCGCCGCTTCGGCGGGCGCGACCACACGACGGTCATGCACGGGGTGAAGCGGATCGAGGAACTGCGCATGCAGGACAGCCAGATCGCCGACGACATCGAGCTTCTGCGCCGCGCGCTCGAAGCCTGAGACCGCACGACCACATTTGGGAACGGGGCTGCCCAAGGGCGGCCCCGCGGCCTTGACGCTGCAGGCAATCCGTCGGATCAATCTGCAAAAGAATTTGGAGCGGCTTCGCAGATGCGCCAAGCTGCCCCACCGGCCAACCGAGGGACAGGGCGATGAAAGTCAGCATTGAACGGGCGACGCTGCTCAAGGCAGTCAGCCAGGCACAATCTGTGGTCGAGCGCCGGAACACCATTCCGATCCTCGCCAATGTGCTGATCGAGGCCGAGGGCAACTCGGCCAGCTTCCGCGCCACCGATCTCGACATCGAAGTGCTCGACCGCGCCCCCGCGGTGGTCGAACAGGCCGGGGCCACCACCGTCTCGGCGGTGACCCTGCACGAGATCGTCCGCAAGCTGCCCGACGGCGCGCTGGTCCAGCTGACCGCCGACACTTCCGCCGGCCGGCTGACCGTGGCCGCAGGCCGCTCGAACTTCAGTCTCGCGACGCTGCCCAAGGAAGACTTCCCGGTCATGGCGTCGTCGGAATACTCGTCGAACTTCACCGCCAAGGCCGAAGTCCTGCGCAGGCTCTTCGACAAGTCGAAGTTCGCGATCTCGACCGAGGAAACGCGTTACTACCTCAACGGCGTGTACATGCATGTCGCCGAGAGCGAGGAGGGCCGGGTGCTGCGCTGCGTTGCCACCGACGGTCACCGCCTCGCCCGCATCGACGCGCCGCTGCCTGCTGGTGCAGAAGAGATGCCCGGTGTGATCGTGCCGCGCAAGACCGTGGGAGAGCTGCGCAAACTGCTCGAAGAGGACGACATGGACATCGCCGTGTCGGTCTCGGAAACCAAGGTGCGCTTCGCCACGCCCGATATCACGCTGACCTCCAAGGTCATTGACGGCACCTTCCCGGACTACTCGCGCGTCATCCCGATGAACAACACCCGCCGGCTCGAAGTCGACGCGGGCGAGTTCGCCAAGGCCGTCGATCGAGTGGCAACTGTCTCGTCGGAGCGCTCGCGCGCCGTGAAGCTGCAGCTCGACGAGGACCGGTTGATCCTCTCGGTCAATGCTCCCGACAGCGGTGCCGCCGAGGAAGAGCTGGCCGTGGCCTATGGGGATGAGCCGCTGGAGATCGGCTTCAACGCGAAATACCTGCTGGAGATCGCCAGCCAGGTGGACCGCGAGAACGCCGTCTTCATGTTCAACTCCTCGGGCGATCCGACCCTGATGCGCGAAGGCACCGACACGTCTGCCGTCTACGTAGTCATGCCAATGCGGGTCTGACGGCCCCGCCCTGAGCATCCGATATTCACTGAAAGGCAGGGGCTTTGCTTCTGCCTTTCGTGATTCCGGAAATACCCTCTTCCGCGGGACCCGTCCCCGCGCTACCGCCTGAGCCATGTCCCTGCATCTCACCCGCCTCACCCTCTCGCACTTCCGCTCGCACCGGGACGCCTCGATCGAGGTGGATGCGCGGCCGGTGGCGCTCTACGGGCCCAATGGCGCGGGCAAGACCAACCTGATCGAGGCGGTCTCGCTGTTCTCTCCGGGGCGGGGCATGCGCCGGGCCTCGGCGCAGGAGATGGTCCGCCGTCCCGAGGCGCTGGGGTGGAAGATCGAAGGGCTGCTGCAGACCGGCGACGCGCTGCACGAGATCAGTTTCCGCTCCGAGGCGGGGGCCGCCCGGCAGGTGCAGATCGACGGCAAGGCCGCGCCTCAGGTGGCCCTTGGCCGGATGGCGCGGGTGCTCTGGCTGATCCCCGCGATGGACCGGCTGTGGATCGAGGGGCCTGAAGGGCGGCGGCGTTTCCTTGACAGGATGACGCTGAGCTTCTTTCCCGACCACGCCGAACTGACGCTGGGTTACGAGAAGGCCATGCGGGAGCGCAACCGGCTGCTGCGCGACCAGGTGCGCGACGGCTTCTGGTACGCCGCCCTCGAAGGGCAGATGGCCGAGGCAGGAGCGGCGCTGCAGGCCAACCGCCGCGCGGCGCTGGCGCGGCTGGCCGAGGCACAGGCCGGGGCCGAGACGTCGTTTCCCGCCGCCGAGCTCGAGCTGTTGGACGCGGGCACGCCCATGCCCGAAGAGACTGCCGCGCTGCGCGCCGCGCTCGAGGCGAGCCGCCCACGTGACCTGGCCGCCGGGCGGACACTGGTCGGGCCGCACCGCGCCGACCTGCGCGGCACCTTCGCGGCCAAGGGCGTGCCCGCCGAGGAGTGTTCGACCGGTGAGCAGAAGGCGCTGCTGATCTCGCTCATCCTCGCCAACGCCCGCGCCTTGGCGCAGGAGACCGGCGCGGCGCCGATCCTGTTGCTCGACGAAGTCGCGGCGCATCTCGATGCGGGTCGCCGTGCGGCGCTCTACGACGAGATTTGCGCGCTCGGCGCGCAGGCCTGGATGACCGGCACCGGGCCGGAGCTTTTCGCCGAACTGGGAGCGCGCGCCCAGCACCTGGAAGTTACCGAACGGGATGGGCAATCATTGGTTGAAAACCGCGGCCTTTGACACCAAATCTTGTGTCAGCGGCGTGACAATCCTGCTTGAACACCGTATAAAACCAACAAAAATCATGAAGGATCGCGGCATGGCCGAACCGGCAAGCGCACAGCAGGAATACGGCGCGGATTCCATCAAAGTTCTCAAAGGCTTGGAGGCGGTCCGCAAACGCCCCGGCATGTACATTGGGGACACGGACGACGGATCGGGCCTGCACCACATGGTCTACGAGGTCGTGGACAATGGCATCGACGAGGCTCTGGCTGGTCACGCGGACTTTGTCCGGGTGAAAATCCACGCCGACAATTCGGTGTCGGTGCGCGACAACGGCCGTGGCATTCCCGTCGACCTTCACCAGGAAGAGGGCGTCTCGGCGGCCGAGGTCATCATGACCCAGCTGCACGCGGGCGGGAAGTTCGACCAGAACTCCTACAAGGTCTCGGGCGGTCTGCATGGCGTGGGCGTCTCGGTGGTAAACGCGCTGTCGGTCTGGCTGGAGCTGCGCATCTGGCGCAACGGCAAGGAGCATTACGCGCGCTTCGAGCATGGCGAGACGGTCGAGCATCTGCGCGTCGTCGGAGATGCCGAGGGCGAGCAGGGCACTGAGGTGCGTTTCCTGGCCTCGACCGGCACTTTCAGCAACCTCGACTACAGCTTCGAGACCCTCGAAAAGCGCCTGCGCGAACTGGCCTTCCTCAACTCGGGTGTGCGCATCATCCTCGAGGACGAGCGCCCCGCCGAGCCGCTGAAGACCGAGCTGCACTACGACGGCGGCGTGAAGGAGTTCGTGAAGTACCTCGACCGCTCCAAGCAACCGGTGATGACTGACCCGATCTACATGACCGGGGAGAAGGACGGCATCGGCGTCGAGATCGCCATGTGGTGGAACGACAGCTACCACGAGAACGTGCTGCCCTTCACCAACAACATTCCGCAGCGCGACGGCGGAACCCATGTCGCCGGCTTCCGCGGCGCGCTGACCCGCACCATCAACAACTACGCGCAGGCCTCGGGCATCGCCAAGAAGGAGAAGGTCTCTTTCACCGGTGACGACGCGCGCGAGGGGCTGACCTGCGTGCTCTCGGTGAAGGTGCCGGACCCGAAGTTCAGCTCGCAGACCAAGGACAAGCTGGTTTCCTCCGAGGTGCGGCCGGCGGTCGAGAGCCTGATGAACGAGCGCCTTGCCGAATGGTTCGAGGAGAACCCCAACGAGGCCAAGCAGATCGTCGGCAAGATCGTCGAGGCGGCGCTGGCCCGCGAAGCCGCGCGCAAGGCGCGCGAACTGACCCGCCGCAAGACCGCGATGGACGTGAACTACCTTGCCGGCAAGCTCAAGGACTGCTCTGAAAAGGATCCGTCGAAGACCGAACTGTTCATCGTCGAGGGTGACTCCGCAGGCGGTTCGGCCCAGACCGGGCGTGACCGGGGCACCCAGGCGATCCTGCCGCTGAAGGGCAAGATCCTCAACGTCGAGCGCGCGCGTTTCGACCGCATGCTCGGCAGCCAGGAGATCGGCAACCTGGTGATGGCGCTCGGCACCGGCATCGGCCGCGACGAGTTCAACATCTCCAAGCTGCGCTACCACAAGATCATCCTGATGACCGACGCCGACGTCGACGGTGCACACATCCGGACGCTGTTGCTGACCTTCTTCTACCGGCAGATGCCGGAGCTGATCGAGGGAGGCTATCTCTATATCGCGCAGCCGCCTCTCTATAAGGTGAGCCGCGGCAAGTCCGAGGTCTACGTAAAGGACCAGAACGCGCTCGACGAGTACCTGATCAACCAGGGCATCGACGGCGCCGGCCTGAAGCTCGGCAACGGCGAGGTGATCGCCGGGCAGGATCTAGTGCGGGTGATCGACGAGGCGCGCCAGCTCAAGCGCGTGCTCGACGCCTTCCCGACGCATTACCCGCGTCACATTCTCGAGCAGGCGGCGATCGCCGGCGGCTTCGTGCCCGGCGCGGTGGAATCGGACCTGCAGGGCGTTGCCGACAAGGTCGCGCAGCGGCTCGACCTGATCGCGCTGGAATACGAGAAGGGCTGGCAGGGCCGGATCACCCAGGATCGCGGCATCCGTCTCGCGCGTATTCTGCGCGGCGTCGAGGAAGTCCGTACGCTAGACGGCGCGATGCTCCGCTCGGGCGAGGCGCGCCGCACCGGCAGCTTCACCCAGGCGCTGCAGGCGGTCTACAGCACCCCCGCGACGCTCGAGCGCAAGGATCGCCGTCAGGCAGTCTACGGGCCGCTCGACCTGCTGAAGGCGATCCTCGAAGAGGGCGAGAAGGGTCTGTCGCTGCAGCGGTACAAGGGCCTGGGCGAGATGAACCCCGGTCAGCTCTGGGAAACCACGCTGGATCCGGATGCCCGCACCCTGCTGCAGGTCAAGGTCGACGACATGTCCGAGGCCGACGATCTGTTCACCAAGTTGATGGGCGACGTGGTGGAGCCGCGCCGCGAGTTCATCCAGCAGAACGCGCTGAACGTGGAAAATCTCGACTTCTGACCCTGTCGGAAGGCTTTATGCGGAAGCGGCGCGCAGTTCCCTGCGCGCCGCTTTGCGTTTCCGGGCCCGGGCGCCCGCTTACCGCCGGGCGAAGTCTTCCAGCAGCATCGGGAAGTCCTCCTCGGGCGGGAAGCCTTCGTAGCTGTGTCGCGCCGGGATCTGCGCCCAGTCCAGCTTCTCCGTGGTCATCGTCTCGATGAAGGGGAGCGACCACTCCGGCACGTCGAACATGACGGGACGCACGTTCACGAAGACCTCGATCCCGTTGATCCGGGTGAACATCCAGGTCCCGCACTCGCGGCACATGTAGTGGTCGAGCTGCGGCCCCTTGATCCCGCCCGTCACCGGCTCCCCGGCGATCACCCTGATCCCGTCCGAGGGCACCATCATGGTGAGGGAAAAGGCGCTGGCGCTCATTTTCTGACAGCCGCGGCAATGGCAGGCGGCGGTCATCATCGGAGGCTTGCTCACCTCGAGCTGCAGTGCGCCGCAGCGGCAGCTGCCGATCTGGGGAAGCTCGGTCATCTCGGTCTCCTTTCGCGCCCGGTCAGGGGCAAAGAAAAAGCCGGCCCCGGGGCCGGCTTTCAGGTGTCACTCGGCCCTCAGGCTGGCGGCCGATTCCTTGATGGCGTCATATTGCCCGCCGGGGCGGAAGCGCCACAGGTAGTCGGGCATGACCGCCTCGGGGGCGACCGGGGAGATACCGAGATCGCTCAGCCCCTTGGCGCCTTCCGACACCACATTGTCCTTGCGCAGCATCACGACCTGATCGCGGGTGATCGGTGCGGTGAAGAGCCCACCGGTGATCCGCTGCACGAATTCCGACACGCCGCCGATCACCGAGGCCAGCCCGTAGGGCAGGTTCACCAGCATCTTGCGGCGGCGGATGACCGTCAGCATCTCCTCGATGAAGGCCCGGAAGCTCTTCACCTCGGGGCCGCCCAGCTCGTAGACACCCGGAGCGGCTGCACCGGTGATTCCCTTCTCCGCGGCCTCGGCCACGTTGTCCACGTAGACCGGCTGGAAGTTGCGGTCCGCGCCGACCAGCGCCAGCACCGGACCCATCCGGGACATCGAGGCGAACCGGTTGAAGAACTGGTCCTCCATCCCGAAAATCACCGAGGGGCGCAGGATCATCGCGCCCTGGAAGGCGGCCAGTACCGCCTCTTCGCCAAGCGCCTTGCTCCGGGCGTAGCCGCTCCTGCTCTCCGTATCCGCGCCGATCGCCGAGATATGCACCAGCGCCTCGGCGCCCTGTTCGGCGGCGATGCGCGCGATGCGCTCCGCCCCCTCGACCTGCACGGCATCGAAACTGTTCTTGCCGCGCTCGTCGAACGTGCCGACGCAGTTCACCACCGCGTCGGCGCCCTGCATCACGGCGCGCACCGAAGCGTCGTCGCGGATGTTGCAGAACACCGGCTCGACCTGGCCGACCGAGCCATAGGGTTTCACGAACAGCGCTTCGTTGGGGTGGCGGACGGCGACACGGACGCGCCAGCCGAGCTTCGCCATGCGGCGGGCGATATAGCGTCCGACAAATCCGGATCCGCCGTAAATGGTGACGAGCTTGCTCATCTGGCTACTCCTGCTCCGAGGTTCTAGGCCTTGAATACCGGCCCGTCCGGCACCCGGCAAGGCGGCTCCTTCGGGTAAGTTGCACAAAATGAAAAATCTGCGTTGACACTCCCTGCGGAGATATTTAAACGCCCCCTCACCACCTGTGCCCAGGTGGCGGAATTGGTAGACGCGCTGGTTTCAGGTACCAGTGACTTAACGGTCGTGGAGGTTCGAGTCCTCTCCTGGGCACCATCAAACCCCCGCGAAATCTTCGGATTTCGCGGGGGTTTTGGTTTTTCGGCCCTCGTTGCATCGCGGCTCCCTTCAGTGAAGAGTGTCGCGGGCGCTTGCCGTTAAATCCCGCGGTGCGTGTCTGAAGCTCCAGCGCCAAGGGGTGCGGCGTCCAGCCCGCGCGTCTGCTTGGGGTGGCGCTGGCGGCGGATCTTATGCG